>JABHVE010000143.1 GCA_018658465.1 Alphaproteobacteria bacterium | reverse complement strand
TGTGTTCCAAAATATGCGTGGCGGTGATGTAGGCCATGTCGAACGGCGGATCTTGGCGCATCAGCACCACATCCACATCCGCCAATTCCAATGCCACCGCGTCCCCCAGATTGGCGTGACCCCCGGAGTCGCGACTGACCGACATGGGCCGGGCCCGGGCCATCACCCGGCCTTGGTTCAGGCTTAGATCATTGGGGCCGTAATGGAACAGGTCGTGGCCCCGGGCTTGGGCTTCCAAGGCCAGCACAAAGGTGCTGTCGGCATCAACGTCGATGCCGGCAACCGGGTCCATTTGGATCGCGACTTGAAGGGCCACGCTTTAGGGTGTCGCCATCGGGCTAGCGCCGGGGATCGCTGGACAGCCGCACATGGCTGATGACATTTTCCACGCCAGAGATTGCCCGGGCGTAATCGGTGACCCGGTCCAGTTCGGCCTGGTCCAGGGCAATACCCATCAGATAAACCGTGCCAAGGACCGTATCCACCGAAAAATTCACATCGGACACTTCGGTATCCGTCAGCATTTGGAATCGCAGTTGGCCAGTAATCCGGGCGTCATTTAGGTACGAGATAACTCCGTCGCGTTCGGCGATTTGAATTTCATTCAAAACCTCGCGGACCCCGTCTACTTGCCAGGCCGCGCGCACCGCTGCCACCCGCGCGTCCGGCGTGGTCACGCTGCCGGTTAGCAACACCCGGCTTTCCACCACTTCGATGCCAACCCGCAGGAACAAATTTTGATCGGTTTCGAACAATTTCTGATTGATCAAAACTTGAATGGTGGCGTCGTCCAACGCCGCGCCCACCGATCGTTCTTGGACAGCCGCCACACCAACAACAGCCGCGCCCCCCACCAACAAAGATTGGCAGGCACCCAGCACAAGGGCGGATGCCACCAAAACGGCACGGGCGGAATGGGTCAAAATTTTGCGGGGTCGGACTACAATCATTGAGCGTTACCTTTGGTTGGGATCACCGCTTAGGCCAGTATATGCCATGCGTTGGGAATATGAACCGGCCACCGCCTGGGCGCCACCAGCATCACATCGAACCGTAGGGTCAGATCGGCCAATCCGGCAAAATGCGCGTTGTTGGCAACAAAGGATTCCGCCGCCCGAATGATTCTGGATTGCTGCCGCTTTGATATGGATTCCATAGCATCCCGGGTATTTGCCCGGGCTTTAACTTCGATGAAAACAAGCACCCCCCCGCGCTGGGCGATCAAATCGATTTCCCCACCGGGTTGCCGGGATCGTTTTGCAACAATGCGATAGCCTTTTAGACGCAACACCCAGGCACAGAAATCCTCGGCCCGGCGACCGGCCTCCTCGGCGCGGCGTCGCTTGGTGTTGCCCGGATATTTGCCTGCGGTATTTGTCCTCACCTAGAGGTTAATGTAAGGGCCAGAGCATAAACCGTGCGGCGGGGCAGGCCGGTGGTTGCGGTCACTTGCCTGACAGCTTCGCGCACTGTGGCGGTCTTCATGGCCTGGGCCAGCATTGTCAGAACTTCGCGTTCGGTCGGAACTGGGGCGTCGCCCGCGCCGCCGACGACGACCACCACTTCGCCTTTTGGTGCACCAGCGACCGCGTAATGGGCGGCCAGATCTTCCAAGGTTCCCCGGCGCAATTCTTCGAAGCGTTTTGTAAGCTCGCGGCCAATCGTGGCGGGGCGGGGGCCAAACACCTCTGCCATGTCGGCCAAGGACGCCCCTAGACGCCGGGCGGATTCCAGAAAAACCAGGGTCGCCTGCAAGGTCCCAAGCCCCGTCAATTCTTTGATCCGCGCTGCTTTTTTAGGGGGCAGGAACCCGGCGAACAAAAACCTGTTGGTGGGCAGCCCGGCGACACTCAACGCCGCCATGACCGATGACGGTCCGGGGATGGGGATAACGGCAACCCCCGCATCCACCACCGCCTGGACCAACGAATACCCCGGATCAGAAATCAATGGGGTTCCGGCGTCGGAAACCAAAGCGACCGCTTGGCCGTCGCCCAGTCGTGACAATAATCGGGGTCGGGCCTGGGCGGCGTTGTGGTCGTCGTACCGGGTGGTGCGGGTTTCGATCCCGTGGCGCGCCAACAATTTTGCGGTGACCCGGGTGTCTTCACAGGCGATGAGGTCGGCGTCGGCCAGGACTTCAAGCGCCCGCAACGTGATGTCGGCCAAATTGCCGATGGGGGTCGCCACCACATAGAGTCCCGGGGATAGTTTTCCCTTGATTGTCTGGCCGCCACGTACGAGTGGCTTTGGTTTACTTCGGTTTGGCCCACCTTTACCTTTGGCCGCAGCCAATGACCCGCGCCCATTCCCATCCCCCGCCCCATGGCTTTGTGAACTCTGTCGCGGCCGGGGCATGGTTGATCGCCGTTCTAGTTTTTGCCGGTGGCTGTGTCGACACAACTAGCGCGAACGGCGCTTTCACGCCACCCATCGGCCCGCCCGTGGACGCCGCCGCTGGTCCCGCCGCCCCGGCCACCGTGTTTGAGCCCCCAGCCGGTGCCGAATTGCCAGAGCCAGAGGCATTTGTGGAATTGCCGGTTGGCGCGGCGGAGGCGGACATTCCCCTGCCCGTGCCGGCGCTGATCGAGGCCCCCCAATTGGTGCAGCCGGAAGACGGCGGGCCCATTCGCGTGGCGTTGCTGTTGCCCCTGACCGGACCAGAACAGGCTCTTGGCCGGTCGTTGTTAGATGCCGCGGTCATGGCCCTGTACGAGATCGGCGGCGACAATTTGGTGTTGTTGCCCCGGGATACCATGGGCACCCCAGAAGGCGCCCAGACCGCAGCCGATTCGGCCCTGCAAGAAGGCGCGCAGCTGATTTTGGGCCCCGTTTTCAGCGCCTCGGTGGCTGCCGCCGCCGTTCCCGCCCGGGCCCGCGGGGTCAACATGGTGGCGTTTTCCACCGATGCCACCGTCGCTGGGGATGGAGTTTTCCTGTTGGCATTTATGCCCCAACAGGAAGTCGAGCGCGTTGTGGCCTATGCGGTATCCCAGGGGCTGTCCCGCATCGCCGCCTTGGCTCCGGATTCGCCCTATGGCTTTGCCGTGGTGGATGCCCTGCGCGAAGCCGCCGTTGCCAACGGTGGTGTGGTCACCCAAACCCAGTTGTATGCCCACCAAGGGGACATCGATTTAATGACCCCGGTGCGCATGTTGGCGGATTACCAGTTCCGCCGCGATCAATTGCAGGCCCAGCGGCGGGCGTTGCAAGCCCGCACCGACGATGCCGCACAGGCCGAGCTTTTGCGCCTGAATGACGTCGAAACGTTGGGGGCCTTGGGATACGACGCGGTGTTGATCCCCGAAGGCGGGTCGCGCCTGCGCCAAGTGGCGCCGTTGTTGCCGTTCTTTGATGTGGATCCCGAATTGGTGCGGTTTTTGGGTACCGGCCTGTGGGATGACGACACCCTGGGCCAGGAACCATCCCTGGTGGGCGGGTGGTTCGCCGCCCCGCCACCGGAGCTGTCGAACGCATTTTTCGACCGCTTTGCCGACATCAATGGGTATCGCCCTAATCGCATCGCGACCTTGGCCTATGACGCCGTGGCCTTGGCCGCCGTGCTGTCACGGGCGGAAATCATCGACTTTTCCACCGCCGCCATCGGATCAACCAGCGGCTTTGCCGGATCCGACGGGATTTTCCGGTTTATGACCAACGGCATTGTCGAGCGCGGCTTGGCGGTCATGGAAGTTGAGCCCAGGGGTCTGAAAGTCATCGACCCCGCTCCCGTGACGTTCGCTGTGTTGGTCAACTAGCGCCGATCAGCCGCGTCACGATCTGATTGAGCACCAAGCGGCCTTTTGCCGTGGTGCGCAGGGCACCATCGGCCATTTCGACGAAGCCATCGCCAATCAAATCGGGCAGCACGCCGCCAAAGGCATTTTCGAACGACCGTCCGGTTTGGTGTGTGAAGCGGGTCTCCGACAGGCCCTCGGTCAAACGCATGGCCATCAGCACGGATTCTTCCAGGCGCGCCGCACCATCCAAGGGGGTTTCCGACAATGCGCCGGTCCCCCCGGATTCCACTGCGTTTAGCCAGGCATCGGGGCTGCGGTGTTGGGTGGTGGCCAATCGCCCCGCCGGTGTGGTCAGGCGACCGTGGGCCCCGGGACCAATCCCCAGCCAATCGCCGGATCGCCAGTACACCATGTTATGGGCGCATTCTTGGCCGGGGCGGGCATGGTTGGAAATTTCGTAAGCGCCAAGCCCGGCGTCGTCACACAAGGTTTGCGTGATTTCGAACAAGTCGGCACCGATATCATCATCCACCAGGGAAAACCCAGATTTCGGATCCTTCCCCGCCGGGGCGGCCCCGGCATATGTTTCGCCGAATTTTGTGCCAGCCTCGATGGTCAGCTGATACAGGGACAAATGGCCGGTGCCAAATCCCAAGGCCCGGGAAAGTTCTTCGGTCCATTGATCCACCGTTTGGCCCAGGCGGCCATAGATCAAATCAAACGACACCCGATCAAACGTGGATTGAGCCATGGCCAAGGCATCCAATGCCGACGCCACAGAATGCTCCCTGCCCAAAAATTTCAGTGCCCCATCATCCAAGGCCTGGATACCCAAAGACATTCGGTTCACCCCGGCTACCTTGTAGGCTTTGAAAATCGCCGCTTCGACCGAGGTTGGATTGGCTTCCATTGTGATTTCGGCGTGCGCGGCAATGCCGATGGTGCCTGCGAGGGCGTCCAAAATCCCCGCCACCAATTCCGGGTCCATCAGGGATGGGGTGCCACCGCCGAAAAATACTGATGTTGCATCGCCAAGATGGGCCGCCCGGTCGGCGCTGGCGCGAATTTCTGTGAGGTAGGCCCGGTGCCAACGGTCTTGGTCGATGGCGTCACGTACATGGCTGTTGAAATCGCAGTAGGGGCATTTGGCCAAGCAAAATGGCCAGTGCACATAGACGCCTAAATCATTGGTTTGCACTGAAACAACCTGCCAGCAATTTGGCGAAGGCATCTGCCCGGTGGCTGATGGCGTGCTTTTTCCCTGGGTCCATTTCGCCAAAGGTTATGTCATAGCCGTCAGCCACAAACATGGGGTCATAGCCAAACCCAAAGTCGCCACGGGTCGGCCATACCAGGGTGCCATCCACCCGGCCCTCGAACGTTTCCACATGGCCGTCGGGCCAGGCCAGGGCTAGGGCGGCGACAAAATGCCCGGTGCGATCGGAAGTGCCACGGGCATTCAGTTCCCGATCGACGCGTTCCATGGCCGTGTGAAAATCGCCCCCATCGGCCCAGCGCGCCGAGAAAATTCCCGGTGCCCCGTCCAGGGCGTGGACCACCAAGCCAGAATCGTCGGCCAAAGCGGGCAGCCCACTGCCCGCCACCGCAGACAGCGCCTTAATACGGGCGTTAGCCTTGAAGGTGTCGCCGTCTTCCACCGGTTCTGGCAGGCCCAGATCCCCCGCCGATATTGTCTTAATCCCCAGAGGTGCCAACAGGTCGCCCAATTCCCGGACCTTTCCCGGGTTATGGGTGGCCATCACCAGTTCGGGCCCGGTGAAGGTCCGGGGGCTGGTCACGGATCAGTCCACCAACCCCAACGCGATGCGCTGCAGGCCAACCAAATCGGCGATGCCGTCGTTGGCCAAATCCAGCATTTCGGTCAGTTGGGTCCGTTGAAAGGGATCGGCTTCGGCCGTGGCTTGAATTTCGATCACCGCCCCGTCGCCGGTCATGACGAAATTAGCGTCAACGTCGGCACCGGAGTCTTCCACGTAATCCAAATCCAACACCGCGTCGCCGCCCACAATCCCACACGAAATGGCAGCGACCTGACCAATCAGCGGGATGGCGGTCAAAGTTTTGTCGGACACCATGCCGGCGAGGGCCATGTGCAGGGCCACGTAGCCCCCGGTGATGGCGGCGGTGCGGGTGCCGCCGTCGGCCTGGATGACATCGCAATCGATCTTGATCGATTGTTCACCCAGGGCTTCCAAATCAGTGACGGCGCGCAACGACCGGCCAATCAACCGCTGAATTTCTTGGGTGCGCCCGGATTGTTTTCCCCGGGCGGCTTCACGGTTCATGCGTTCATTGGTGGCCCGGGGCAGCATGCCGTATTCGGCGGTGACCCAGCCCTTCCCGGAATTGCGCATCCAGCTCGGAACCTTTTCATCGACGCTGGCGGTACACA
>JABHVE010000018.1 GCA_018658465.1 Alphaproteobacteria bacterium | reverse complement strand
GCCGCCGCCCTTATTTCGTCGGCCACCGGAGCAGTGGTGCCAGAAAAAACCGTGGTATTTGGCGAAATCGGATTGTCAGGGGGGGTGCGGGCGGTCAGCCAATCGGAAGCCCGTCTGCGCGAAGCCGCCAAACTGGGATTCACCACGGCCTGGGTGCCACCCCTTCGCGGGGCGGGCTATGCCGGACCCATGAAGCTGATCGAAATTTCCAAATTGTCGGATTTAGTCACACTGATCGGCGGCGAAATTGATGCCGGTGTGGCCCCAGCATCGGCCCGGGGCGGCGCTTAGCCATGGGGCAGTTCACCTTTCTGGTCGTTGATTTGACCATCCTGGCCATCACCGTGGTTTCCGGGTTGTTGGCAGCAACCCGCGGATTTGTGAAAGAGGTTTTGGCGGTCGCCGCGTGGATATCCGGTGCCGCAGCGGCAGTGCTTTTATTCCCATTCCTGATGGAATTTACCCGCGGCTTTGTGTCACGAGAAATTTTGGCTGACGGGATCACCATCGGCGTCATCTTTGTGGTAACTCTTGCCATGGTATCTTTGATCAGCCAGCCAATTTCGGCCCGGGTTCGGGAAAGCAACATGGGGCCCGCCGACCGTATTTTGGGATTTGGGTTCGGGGTTGTACGCGGAGCATTGATTGTGGCCATCGGCTATCTTTTGGTGACCTGGTTTGTGGCGGTCAACGACCAGCCCGACTGGCTTTTGGACGCCAAACTTCTTCCCATCGTCGATCAGGCCGGCCAGTGGTTATTGGAGCTAGTGCCTGCGGCCTTCAGGGATGACGGCTTTTTCGGCTTTGTAGAACCCGCCATTGGCACCCTTACCCCTGGGAGACTTGGATGAGTGACGGGAGCGACAAGTTCCATGACGAATGCGGCATTTTCGGGGTTTTTGGCCACCCAGATTCAGCCGCCCACACTGCCTTAGGGCTTCATGCCCTTCAGCATCGCGGCCAAGAAGCGGCGGGGATCGTCTCCTTCGACGGCAGACATTTCAACAGCCATCGCGGATTGGGATTGGTCGGCGACCAATTTTCATCCAAAGACACAATGGAGCGCCTTCAGGGCCATGCCGCGATCGGCCACAATCGGTATTCCACCACCGGCACCACTGTTTTACGCAACGTCCAACCGTTGTTCGCCGAATTCGATTTCGGCGGCTTGGCGGTGGCCCACAATGGCAACCTAACCAACGGCCATTCCCTGCGTCGCCAGTTGGTCAAAGATGGTGCGATTTTTCATTCCACCACGGATACCGAGGTCATCAATCATCTCGTCGCCAATTCCCGTGGCATCCCCATGCCCCAGCGCCCAACCAACCGCCATGGATCAGAGGTATCGCGGATTGTCGACGCCTTGGCCCAGGTCAAAGGCGCCTATTCCCTGATTGCTCTGACCAGTGAATTTTTGTTGGGTGCCAGGGATCCCCACGGGGTTCGCCCCTTGGTGCTGGGCAATTTGGATGGGGCAATGATTTTGGCGTCTGAGACCTGCGCCTTGGATATCATCGGCGCGAATTTCGTTCGCGATATCGAACCAGGGGAAGTGGTCATCATCGACGACGAAGGGATCCAAAGCCTTAGCCCGTTTGCCGCCGTGCAATCACGGTTTTGCATTTTCGAATACGTCTATTTTTCGCGCCCCGACAGCATTGTCGATGGAGTGAACGTGTATGACGCACGCCGCCGGATCGGCATCGAATTGGCCCGTGAACATCCCGTGCCCGGGGCCGACATGGTGACGCCGGTACCGGATTCTGGAACCCCCGGTGCCATCGGCTTTGCCGCCGAGGCCGGGGTGCCTTTTGATATCGGCATCATCAGAAATCATTATGTTGGGCGGACGTTTATCGAGCCTGCCGATCACATCAGGCATTTGGGTGTGAAGCTGAAACACAACGCCAACAAGGCGACACTGGCCGGCAAATCCGTGGTGTTGGTGGACGATTCGATCGTCCGCGGAACCACATCGGTGAAGATCGTCGAAATGGTGCGCAAGGCCGGGGCAGCCGAAGTCCACATGCGCATCGCCAGCCCCCCCACGACCCATTCTTGTTATTACGGGGTCGATACCCCGGATCGCGAAGGGTTGCTGGCCGCCACCCGCGACGTGGAGCAAATGCGCCAACACATCGGCGTGGACAGCCTGGCGTTCCTTTCCATGGATGGCATGTATCGGGCCATGGGGCTAACGGGGCGCGACAACACCCAACCGCAATATTGTGACGCCTGTTTTTCCGGCGACTACGCCATTCCCCTGACCGACCGGGAAGACGGTGCCCTGCCCTCGCAACTGTCGCTTCTGGCGGAGCAGTAGCCACCCGCCATGACGAAACGCCTGGACGGCAGGCTCGCGGTCATCACCGGCGCCTCCCAGGGCATTGGCCGGGCCGTGGCCCAGAAATTTGCCGAAGAAGGCGCTGAACTGATTCTGGTGGCGCGTTCCGTCGAGGGTCTAGAAGGCACCGATAATCTAGTGCGCGCGGCGGGGGGCGAAGCAACCCTGGTGCCTCTGGATTTGGTCGACGGCGCGGGCATCGATCGCCTGGGGGCGGCCATTGCCGACCGTTGGGGGCGCTTGGATATTTTGGTCGGCAACGCTGCCATGCTTGGCACCCTGTCGCCGGTGGGTCACATCGATCCCGCTGAGTGGACCCAAGTCATGCGGGTGAACGTCACCGCCAATTGGTGGCTGTTGCGATCGTTGGATTCTTTGCTGCGAGCGTCAGAGTCTGGCCGGGCGATTTTCGTGACATCGGGAGTGACCCAAGGGGCGTTCGCCTATTACGGCCCCTATGCCGCCAGCAAAGCGGCGCTGGAATCCTTGGTGCGTACCTACGCCGCCGAGATCACCAAATCGAATGTAAGAGCGAACTTGATCGACCCCGGGGTTATTCGTACCGCCATGCGGGCCCGGGCCTATCCCGGCGAAGATCCGGAAACGTTGCGCCCCCCCGAAGCCGTGACCGAAGCGTTCGTCGCTCTGGCGGAAGAAGCCTGCCCCCACAACGGCGCGCGCATCGAAGCAAGAGATTAGAGTGCAGATCGTGGCGCGTCTTACGCCACGTGAATCTGAACGTCAGAAGAGTCTCAACGCTTCTTCCCGCTGATTCGCATGGTCATGCGGATGGGGACACCGGGCAAATCAAAGGTCTTGCGTAGATCGTTCAAGGCGAAACGCAGATAGGAATCGGGCACGTCTTTTGGCCGGTTTGTGAACAGCACAAAGGTCGGCGGCTGTGTCCGCGCCTGGGTGATATAGCGGAACCGCAGTGTGCGCCCCTTGACCATGGGCGGGGGTTGGCGGTCGGTGGCGTCGGCCAACCAACGATTAAGGGCACCAGTGCTAACCCGGGAATTCCAGATATCGAAGGCGCGGAAAACAGCCGGCATAAAGGTATCCATCCCTTCGCCGGTCAGGGCCGACACGGTGACGATGGGAACGCCTTTTACCTGAGGCAACGAAACCGACAGACGTTCTTCCAGGGCCTTCAACGCCCCCGGTCGATCGGTCACCATGTCCCATTTGTTGATAGCCACCACCAGGGCCCGGCCCATATCCAAGGCCAAATTTGCCACCGACAAATCTTGGCGCTCTAACGGCGCTTGGCCATCCAAGACCAGCACGGTTACCTGGGCCTTTGCCACCCCTCGGCGGGTGTTGGCAGCAGCCATTTTCTCCAGTTTGCCGGTGACTTTGGCACGGCGGCGTAATCCCGCAGTATCGATGAGCTGGACCTTGCGGCCTTGGAAATCCCATTCAATGTGGATGGCATCCCGGGTCACCCCGGGCTCTGGCCCCGTCAGAACCCGGTCACGCCCCATAAGCTGATTGATCAGTGTGGATTTGCCGACATTTTGACGCCCGGCGACAGCCAATCGCAGGGGGCCGAAATCCGTATTGTCCGATGGCTCTTCCTCGGCATCCGCAGCCTTTTCGGGTTCTGGGTCGAAGTCACCAAAAAAATCATCGTCCGCGTCTTCGTCGTCGGGGGTTTCCAAGATCGGTGCCAAAGCTTCGTACAGGTCGGCAAGGCCAAGAGCATGTTCGGCCGACACCGCCACCGGCTCGCCAAATCCCAGACCAAAGGCTTCGTAAAACCCGGCATCCGAGGCGCCGCCCTCACATTTGTTTGCCACCAACACCACGGGCAAGTGCTGGGCCCGGACAAGCTGGGCAAATTCTTCATCAGCCGGGGTAATGCCGGAAATCGCATCGATCACCAGCAAGACCGCGTCGGCGTCGGCCAGGGCGGCTTCGGTTTGGGTCCACGATCGTGCTTCCAGGCTTGACCCAGCCGCAGTCTCGAAGCCCGCAGTATCGATAATGTTGAACGCCAGCCCGGCTAAGCTCGCTTCGCCTTCGCGGCGGTCGCGGGTAACACCCGGAGTTTTGTCGACAATGGCATCGCGCCTGCCGACCAACCGATTGAAAAGTGTCGATTTGCCGACGTTGGGGCGGCCAACAATAGCCACGGTGGAAGTCATTAGCGGTAGGCGACTAACTCCGCGCCGTCGGTCAGAATGTACAGGGTTCCGTCCGCCACGATGGCCGGGATGCTGACACCGTCAGACAGGCGCAGGCTGCCAAGGATCCGGCCGGTGTAGGGTGAAATCGCGATCACGTCGCCGGTGCTGGCCGCAACGATCAACCTGTCGCCTGCCAAGGTGGGGCCGGTCCATTGAATTGGTTCTTCGTTGTTGCGGTCCGAAAATTGAGTCAGTTGGCGCACCCATCGCACCCGTCCATCCAAGCGCGACAAGGCCACGACCTCGGCATCCACCGTCACCAAAAATAGAGAGTCTCCGGCGACCCAAGGGGTTTCGACGCTGGCGATGTCCTGTTCCCAAAGGCGCACACCGCTGCGCATGTCGATGGCCGCCATGCGTCCGCCGTGGCTGACCACGAACACCGTTCCCCGGTCGATGACCGGTTGCCCGCGAATGTCGCTGATCTGGGCCAAGGCTTCCACGCGCCCAACGCGGCTGAGGGAATCCGACCACGACGCCCGGCCGTTTTCGGCGCGCAAGGCAAAAATTTCGCCGGATGAGTACGGCACAACCACGGTATCGCCATCGACGGCAGGGCTCGCCCCACCCACAAGCCCAGCGATTTCGTTGAACCCTTCGTGGGTCCACAAAATCTCGCCAGTGGTGGAGGACATTGCGTGAAGTCGGTTGTCGACGGTAACGGCAAACACCCGGCTGCCCGCAACGGTGGGGGCCGAGCGAATGGGAACGCCGATCTGTTGTGCCCATATCAGTGCGCCGTTGGCGCCGTCCAAGGCCGCTAGGTCGCCATAGGGCGTGGACACGTAAAGGATCCCGGCCTCGGTCGCCAACCCACCGCCCATGGCACCGACTTCTTCAAACGCCGGGGCCAAATTCCGCGACCACAAAATCCACCCGTCTGCCGCCCGGGTTGCGGTTACCGTGGTATCGGCGTCCAAGGTAAAGACAATACCGGCAGCCACCACGGGTGAGGCAGTGATCCGCGAATTGGGGGTTGAACCCTGTCCCACGTCGGTCGTCCAAATGCGGCCAATGTTGTCGGCCAGGGCAAGATGATGCATGGCGTGGGAGGAATGACCCCCGGCTTGAGGCCATTCCGCATTGATGTAGGGCCGTGGCAATTGCAGAACGATTTCGGCCAGCCCCGGGTCAGCTTCGATGGATTTCTCCAGTGTCAGAACGGAAAACCGTTCCCCGGGAAGTATTTCTTCTTGGGCGGATTCAAAAAAGTCCGTTACCTGAGCACACCCTCCCAAGATCAAGGCAGCGGCGGCAATAGCCAAACCCCGGACCATTGGATCAGCCCTCGTCGCCTAGTGCCGCAAGAAGCTCTGCCGCGCGCGACCGTATGCCTTGGGGGGCTAACTGATCGTCCGCCAGCCGTTCAAAAGACTCTCTTGCGGCGGCTGTGTCGCCAGCCTTCAATGCCGCCAACCCGGAAATTTCGATTGCAGAAAACCGCCAGGGGTTCGCTGGGCCCACTAAGGGCGCCAAGCGTTCATCAATGACTGCCCGGGGTTCGATCTGCACCAAATGTTGGGCGGCAAGCAGCCGCGCCAAATCCCGCAGGGTTTGTTCGGCACCCGAATCCTCGGTGATTTGGTCATACACCGCCACCGCCCCACGGGGGTCGCCCGATTGGGCCATGGCTGCGGCCCGCTGCAAACGCGACATGGTGGCGATGCCAGCCCCTGCTTCCTGGGCAAGGGCCGCGAATTGTTCCGCCGCCAAGGCCGGTCGGCCTTGAACTACAACGCTTATGGCGGCAACGAATTTTTCACCGTCGGCTTGTTTCTGACTGGTCGATGTGTAAATCCAAAATTGGAAAGCGGCCGTGGCCAGAACAATGGCAAGGGCGCCACCGATCAAATAGCGGCCATAGGTGCTCCACGCCCGTAGGGCTTGGTCCTTACGGACATCTTCGTCGACTTCACGGAATATTTCGCTCATTCTGCGGCGGCTCCCGCCGCTTGCCCACTATCGTCCCGCCACTTGATCGAACACCCCATGCTGGAAATCTGTTCCCGCGGGCCCTGGCCGGTGGCGGCGATCTGGACCATGGCTTCAAACAAATCCCGCGCCGCCCCGGGGACCGCTTCTTTACGGGATTCGTCTAAGCGACCGCGATATTGCAGTTCCAGGTCTTTATTGAAGCCAAAGAAATCTGGGGTGCAAATGGCGTCGTAGTCCCGGCCGATTTGCTGTGTCGGATCAACAACATAGGGAAAGGGAAAGCTGAGTTCAGCGGACCAGCGTTTCATGTTATCGAATGAATCTTCGGGGTATTCCGCCGGATCGTTGACCATGATGGCGACGGTGCCGATCCCGTGCTCTTTCAATTCCGCCGTGTCGCGGATGATCCGGTCGATGACCGATTTCACGTACGGGCAGTGGTTACAAATGAACATAACCAAGGTGCCGTTTTCGCCTTGAACGTCAGCCAGGGAGTAGCGCCGCCCATCGACGCCTTCCAGGTCAAAATCCACGGCTTTCCAGCCGAAATCGCAAATTGGCGGTTGAAGTGAAACCATTGTTTGTGTGGCGTCCCGGTTTGCGGGACTCCTTCCCGTTTTGAAACTGTCTACCCCCTGTCCTAAAGGCTAGGGAGCGGCGCTGGCAAGCAAAAAAATGGCTTGATCTAGCGCTTTTCGCGCCTTTTTTGCAGAAGCGCCCAAGTTGGCATTGGCGTTGCAGTATACAGGCCTATGGCACAAGGAAAACGCATCCGTGAAGCGCGGCATCGGCTTAAATTAACGCAGATCGGCCTAGCCGATCGCATCGGCGTTCATCAATCCAGCGTCGCCTATTGGGAGTCCGGTAAAACCCGGCCCAGATCGGCCACAATGTTGACGTTGGCATTGGCTCTGGACGTGGCCCCTGAATGGCTAGAATTCGGCTCCACCTTTGGTGCCTCCGATGCCCAAATTCCGGTAGTGGGCGCGCTTTTGCGGGGGGCGGTTCGGCGGCCAAAAGAGAGCGCAGCCGCCGGCTCTATCGAGTCTGTTTCCGCAGGGTTGGATGGATCCGGCATGGTCGCTGTGCGGGTGTCAGATACATCCCTTGAACCGGCCTACTGCAAAGGCGATGTGGTCATGGGTCCCCTGCTATCTGGGGGCGAAATGACTAGAGCTGCGGGTCGAGACAGTGTTGTCCAATTTTGGGACGGTCGTTTCACATTGAAACGCATTGGATGCGAGCCCACAGACCAAGGTGTGGGGTCAAACCCCGACCAAATTGTTGATTTGAAAGAATTGCAGGAAATCGCGTGGTGCATGCCGGTGGAATGGATACGCCGACCGTCGCCGGAGGCGCGGGTAGTCCCTGAAAATCAGGCTTCCAAGCCCACCGAAATTGCCGAAGAGAGACAGCGGGACCTTGAGGCTGTTACTTAACGCCTCGCCTGCCAAACCGCCAAAATTTCGAGTTTTAGGTGCCGCCAGCGCGCTTGCGGGCCAGCTTGCGCCGACGACGCACAGCTTCGGCCGATTTGCGAATACGCTTTTCGGACGGCTTTTCATAAGCGCGACGCATTTTCATCTCGCGCCACACACCCTCGCGCTGCATCTTCTTTTTCAGCGCCCGCAGGGCCTGATCGACGTTGTTGTCGCGAACGATTACTTGAACCAAACGAATTCTCTTGATTTTGAGACTAATCGGCCCCGGGGAATAGCAAACCCAGGGTCACACGTCCACCTTATTCCACTGGGTCGTCGGGTTGTGACCATTGGGGCAGCTCAGATTTTCCGCGCGGCGACAGGTCGTAAATCCCTTTACCCAGCCGGTCGAACCACCCATAAGCGTTGTCATACAGGATGGCACGGGTTTTTGGCTCAGGTAACGCCTGGGCGATCACTGCGGCTTTGGTCGCGTCGTGGTCTGCCAGGTAGGTTGCGATGGCAATAGCCTTTTGCCGATAGGCGGTCATGATCCCACGTCGCGCCGTGCTTCCGCCGATGTTGGGGTCACCCACCAAATGCATGAATTCCCCCAGCAATCGATCCGCCCGGCGCTTTACTTTGCGCGGTTTGTAGACGCCGGGGTCACACAGCACATCGACCGCACCGATTCTGGCGGATGGATCGATTTCCAAAAGACCCAGCCCCAACATGCGAACAAGCTTCACGGCCTTTTTGCGATTCCGCTTCAGGACCGCCAGGCCCGTTGGGATCCCGATATAGACGGTATCGGAAATTTGCAGGCGGTCCACTGCCTGCAAAACAACAGTCAAATTGAACGCCAGCTTCAATTCGACCACCACCATGGGCTCGTCCCTGCGCACCGCGATCACGTCGCAATCGCGGACTTCGCCTTTGACCTCGTAGCCCTGTTGGCTGAGGAATTGCTTTACCGGGGGATAAAGATCAACTTCGCGCATGGCACCAACGACCGACGCCCTACTCCCACTCGATGGTGCCGGGGGGCTTTGACGTCACGTCATAAACCACCCGGTTGATGCCGCTGACTTCGTTGACGATGCGGCTGGCCACCCGGTTCAAGAATTCCGGCTGGAACGGATACGCTTCCGCCGTCATGCCGTCGGTGGACGTCACCGCGCGCAGGGCGCAAACGAATTCATAGGTCCGTTCGTCCCCCATGACGCCAACGGTGCGCACGGGCAACAGCACGGCGAAGGCCTGCCAGATTTCGTCGTATAGATCGGCCCCGCGAATTTCATCCAAATAAACGGCGTCGGCTTTGCGCAGAATATCCAACTTGTCCGCGGTGACTTCGCCGGGAATGCGAATGGCCAATCCCGGACCGGGGAACGGGTGGCGAGCCAAGAACGGTTCTGGCAGGCCAAGTTCCGCGCCCAATTTGCGCACCTCGTCTTTGAACAATGCCCGCAAGGGCTCGACCAATTTCAAATTCATCACATCGGGCAAGCCGCCGACGTTGTGGTGGGATTTAATCGTCACACTGGGGCCCCCGGCGAACGATACGGATTCGATCACATCTGGATAAAGCGTTCCTTGGGCCAAAAATTCAGCCCCACCGATGGCCGAGGCTTCGGCCTCGAACACTTCGATAAAGGTGTTGCCGATTATCTTGCGTTTGCGTTCGGGGTCTTCCACCCCGGCAAGGCGGGTCAGAAACAGTTCGGCCTTGTCGCTGCGCACCAAGGGGATGTGATAGGACGACCGAAATAATGTGGTGACTTCATCGGCTTCGTTGCCACGCAGAACACCGTTGTCCACCAAGATACATGTCAGCTGGTCGCCCACCGCTTCGTGCAGCAGGGCAGCAACGACGGAAGAATCTACGCCGCCGGAAACCCCGCAGATCACTCGGCCATCGCCGATTTGATCACGCAGGTGAGCGATTTCAGAATCGCGAAAATGGGCCATGGTCCAGTCACCGGTGCATCCCGCGATCCCATGGGTGAAATTGCGCAGCAATGCCGCACCATCCAACGTGTGGACGACCTCAGGATGGAATTGGACGCCATAGTATTTGCGCGCATCATCGGCGATGGCGGCGAACGGTCCGCTTTCGCTGGACCCCACCGGGCGGAAACCATTGGGGATTTTCGTGATGGTGTCCCCGTGGCTCATCCAAACTTGGTGGCGGCTGCCGGGCTCCCACACATCATCGAACAATGGGCAAGTGTCAGTGACCTCCACCTCGGCCCGGCCAAATTCCCGAGACGTGGCCGCCTCCACACTACCGCCAAGCTGGGCGACCATGGCTTGTTCGCCATAGCAAATGCCCAACACCGGCACGCCAGACTCGAAAACTTCATTGGGAACCTGGGGGGTGCCCTCGGCGATCACCGATGCCGGGCCGCCGGACAGGATCACCGCCTTTGGCGGATCGTCCACCAACGATTGGGCGGCGCTGTGGAACGGCACGACTTCGGAATACACCCCGCTTTCCCGTACCCGGCGGGCGATCAGCTGGGTGACCTGAGAGCCAAAATCGATAATCAGAACTTTGTCGGTCATTCGGTGTTCCGTTCAAATACGGCAACGAAAAATCCATCGGTGCCATGGCCTAATGGGGTCAGTTGCAAATAGCCGTTTGTTGCTGGGGCCGGGGTTGTCATGACATCGCCCCAAATTTTACCCACATCAATGGCCTGAAAATTTTCATGGTTTTCCAGGAACCAGTCGGCCTGGGCCTGGTTTTCATCGGCGAAGATTGAGCAAGTCACATAGACCAGACGACCGCCGGGACGTACCAACGGGGCGGCATCGTCCAGGATGGATCGCTGGCCCACGACCTGTTCCAAAAGAGTTTTCTCCGTGACCCGCCATTTGCCCTCTGGGGCGCGCCGCCATGTACCGCTGCCGGTGCACGGGGCATCCACCAGCACCCGGTCGGCCAATCCCTTCAGAGCCTGGGCGGCCGGATCGTCGCCGCCAGAGATTTTTTGGGCGATGACGCATTTGACATCGGATCGGCTGAACCGTGCCTTGGATTTTCCCAGTCGCCCAGGGTTCACATCAAAGGCGTGAATGATGCCAGAGTTTTCCATTGCCGCCGCCAACCCCAAACTTTTGCCGCCAGCACCGGCGCAATAATCCACCACGGTTTGGCCAGGTTTGGCATCCACCAACAGGGCGGCGATTTGGGCACCTTCGTCTTGGATTTCGATCAGGCCCGACCGAAACGCCACACTTTCGGCGATACGTGCCCGGCCTTTGACGCGCAATCCGATGGGTGACAGTGGCGTCAGATCCGATTGGATACCGTCGGCGTCCAAGGAAGCCTGGGCGGCACCCCTGTCACTTTTCAGGGTGTTCACCCGCAAATCCGTCGACGCCCGCGGGATCATCGCCGCCATTTCGGCCACAACGTTGTCACCCAGCCCGGCGCGCAGGGATGCGTCTAAGCCTTGCCTGTAATTCCCCCGGACCCAATCCGGAGCGCTGTCAGGAGTGTCGGCAGTACCCAAGTGAGCGATCATGGCCTGCTCGTCATCGGTCAAAACAGTTGGCCCGTACTGGCTGCCATCGAATCGGGCGGCCACGTCATCCGCCGACAAGCCTTCGATCCGCACCAGGGCCGCGATCACTAGGTCCCGAGACGCCGATGACGAGGGGGCCGCTTGGACGCCGCTGGCATCGGCCACTAAAGAAGCGACGCCGCTGGCATCGGCCAATGAAAACTTCAGCTCGCCCCGTTGGCGCAAAATTTGGTAGACCAAGCCGGTCACCGCCGCGCGGTCTTTGGACCCGGCATAGCGCCGGGCGCGAAACCATCCACGTACCGCCGCGTCCGCCGTTGGCCCATCGCTGGGCAGTATTTCGCCTAGAAGACCAATCGCGGATTGAACCCTAGCGCCCGGGGTCATCCTCCGCCGAGGACCGTGCCGGGATAATTTGGTGATTGCCGGGTGATATCCACGTCGTGGACATGGCTTTCCCGCATGCCAGCCCCGGTGATCCGCAAGAATTCGGTTTTGGTTTTCATGTCGGGAATGGTGGCGTTGCCGGTATAGCCCATGGCCGCCCGCAGGCCACCGACCAATTGATGCAGCACCGCCGACACCGGACCCTTGAACGGCACCCGCCCTTCGACTCCTTCGGGGACAAGCTTCAAGGTGTCGCGGATTTCTGCTTGGAAATAGCGATCGGCTGATCCCAAAGCCATAGCGCTGACCGATCCCATGCCACGATAGGATTTGTAAGATCGGCCTTCGTAAAAGAACACTTCCCCGGGGGCTTCTTCGGTGCCGCCGAGCAATGATCCCAACATGGCGCAATCGGCACCCGCGGCGATGGCCTTGGCCAAGTCGCCGGAATATTTGATACCGCCGTCGGCGACCACGGGAATGTCATTTTTCTGGGCCGCTTCCACCGCGTCCACCACCGCCGTCAGCTGCGGCACACCGACACCGGCGACGATGCGGGTGGTGCAAATTGATCCCGGCCCAATGCCCACCTTGATGGCGTCGGCACCGGCATCCATCAATGCCTTGGCGCCGTCGGTGGTGGCGATATTCCCGGCCAAAACCTGGGTGTAATTGCTTTTGGCTTTGATGCGGCTGACCGTTTCCAGAACCAACGAAGAATGGCCGTGGGCCGTGTCCACCACGATCACGTCGGCCCCGGCGTCGATCAGGGCTTCTGCCCGGGCAAGACCGGAATCACCAACGCTGGTGGCTGCACCAACCCGCAATCGGCCTTGTTCGTCTTTGCTGGCGTTCGGGTGGGCCACGGATTTTTCAATGTCTTTGACCGTGATCAAGCCAATGCAGTGGTAATCGCTGTCCACCACCAGCAGCTTTTCGATCCGGTGCTTATGAAGCAAGCGCTTGGCCTCCTCCATCTCCACACCCTCGCCCACCGTGACCAAATTTTCCTTGGTCATCAATTCGCTGACTTTTTGCATCATATTAGTAGCAAAACGAACATCACGGTTGGTTAGAATTCCAGCAAGCTTGCCGCTACCACGTTCAACCACCGGAATGCCTGAAATTTTAGCCTTGCTCATAATTTCGAAGGCTTCGTTAAGCGTTTGATCAGGATGAATTGTAAGAGGATCAACCACCATGCCGCTTTCAAATTTCTTGACGCGGTGAACTTCGGTTGCCTGTTCCTGAATTGTAAGGTTTTTATGAATAATACCAAGGCCACCGGCCTGCGCCATAGCAATTGCCATATTAGCTTCTGTCACCGTATCCATTGCCGCAGAGATGAGCGGAATATTGAGCATAATCGTTTTGGTTAGGGCAGACTGAGACTTAACTTGGCGTGGGAGTATTTCAGAAGCTTTAGGGACAAGCAAAACATCATCAAATGTTAGAGCTTCGCGAATATTCATATTATTTCCTATCCTACAAAGAAAGTCAAATAACAAGATTCGCGTCAAAGGTCAAAGATTAAAGTCGTTAAAAGCAAATTTTATTATATGGGATTTATCATTTTCCGGTATCTTTCGGCTTGTTTGATATCAACAGGTACACCTATTCCTTCAGAATAAATCCGCACAAGCAACCTTATTGCACCTGAATGACCAGGGGCCGGCGGATCATTTTCGAGTATGCTTCTTATATCTCTGCGGTCCGTTACTGTTGGCTCAATATAATTTGGCATTCCGCTTGTTTTTGGACGTGCCGCCCTTTTAAACCATTTAATCGCCGTCTTATAATCCTCAGCATCATAAGCCGCGACGCCTAGCTCATATTGCGACGACTGATTACCTTGATTGGCCGTACACATCCGGTAAGCATCCCTGTCCCCGCTAAGCGTCAAACAGTCCGTATGCATCGTCCCGCATGAGGAGAGGAGAAATAACGATATAATAAATAGAACTCTCATAATTATGCTCCGTCATTCTGGCGAAGGCCAGAATC
>JABHVE010000014.1 GCA_018658465.1 Alphaproteobacteria bacterium | reverse complement strand
CCGCCGCAAGCGGTGAGCAGCGTCGCACAAAGAAGGATCAACGCCGGCGCAAGGATCGAGCGTGGGCGGACTGGGATTGTGGCTGGGATCATCGCGATCATCCTTACTCCCCAATATTCCTGATAGTATCTTAACCAAGTTCTACGCGGAAGGAATCAGGTTCAGTACGTATCCGCATTGGGTACGAATGACCTAAACCCCTTGCGGTGGGCGCGGGAATGGCGAGGATAGGCCCAATAAGTCAGCTCAACCGGCGCTGAATTTTGGGGGAACTGTTGGGCACAGGTACGTGGCGATGGGTAATTAATGACTTCCACTGAACAAACTTATGATATGCGACGGGACGAGCTGGAAATCCGCGACTTGCGGAACGTCATTGCCGCTCTTCGTAAAGAGCTCGAACAAGAGCATTTAGAGGGTAGGGCGCGGGTTCAGGACGCCGTTGCGGCGGCCGAAGGCGAACAGCGTCAGCTGCGCGAGGCCGCAGCTGCTTTGCGCGACCAAATGGAGCGGATGCATTATGACGCCGACGCCCGGGTCCAAGAGGCAACTGCCAATGCCTTTGACGAGATCAAGCAGCTGAAGGCTACCGCCCAAACTTTGCGGGACACAATGGAAGAAATGCGGTTCGAAGCCGACGCTCGGGTTCAACACGCTGTGGCCAACGCGAATGACGAAATTGTGCAACTAAAAGCGACCGCCCAGCACTTGCGCGACGAGTTGGAAGAAATGCGGTTCGATGCAGATGCTCGAGTTCAGCATGCGGTGGCCAATGCCAACGACGAAATTGTCCAACTGAAAACTACGGCTCAAAATTTGCGCGACGAATTGGAAAAGTACCGGTTTGACGCGGATGCGAGGGTCCAGGCAACGGTCGTGGGGTACACCGAAGAGGTTATCCAACTGAAATCCACGTCTCAGGCCTTGCGCGACGAATTGGATGGCCAGCTGTACACCAGCGCAGAACAGCTTCAGGTGTCTGAACGCGACCGCCACGACGAAGTGAAGCATTTGCAGAACACCATCGCCACCATGCGATCAGAATTGGATACCGCAAACAAAGGGCGATCGAGCCCCAAATCAAAGAAATCCGACTCAAAGAAACGAATTTCAAAGCAACCCAGGGGATCGACGACCCGAACCCGGAAAAAGGAAGACTAAGCCATGGCAACTCGTCCCCAGGTTAAAACCGGAACCCGCGGTTCCGCCGATTCCGGGACCCGTATGCGAGAGATGGAAACTCTGCTGAGTATCTCGCGGACGGTCGCGGCCATGGAAACGGTGGACGAGGTGCTTCGCACCTTGGTGGAAATCGTGACTCAGGAAACCCAGTCTGAACGGGGCAGTTTGTTTTTGAATGACGATCAAACGGGCGAATTGTATTCCCGCGTGGCTCTGGGCGATCACATGCGGGAAATCCGCATACTGAATTCTAGCGGTATTGCCGGCCAGGCTTTTACGGCCGGCGAAGGTCTGATGATCCACGATGCCCACGCCGATCCCAGGTTTAACGCCGAAGTGGACGAGCAAACGGGATTTGTCACACGCAACATTCTTTGCGCGCCAATTCGCACGGTTGGCGGTGAAGTCATTGGTGTGGTCCAGGCCCTGAACAAAAAAAAGGGCCGGTTCACAAAGCGCGACATGAGTTTCCTAGAGGCCATGACCACCCAGGCAGCCACGGCATTGCAAAGCACCCAACGGCTGGAAAATATGGCCCGGGACCGGGCCACGGAAATGCAGTTTCTGGATGTGGTTTCCGACGTTACAGCGGAAATTGATTTGGGCGCATTGCTGCAAAAGGTCATGTCCGAGGCCACCAGCATGTTGAAGGCGGAACGTTCAACGCTGTTCCTGAGCGACGAAAAAACCAATGAGCTTTTTTCGCGTGTGGCCCAGGGAGACTCACTTGGCGAAATTCGCCTGCCCAATCATTTGGGGATCGCAGGGGCCGTGTTTACCTCGGGCCATACAATCAACATTCCCCACGCCTATGCGGATCTGCGCTTTAACCCAGCCTTCGACAAGCAGACCGGATTTTTTACCCGATCCATGCTGTGCGTTCCGGTCATCAACAAAAAGGGCAAAGTAATCGGCGTCACCCAGGTTCTGAACAAACGCGGCGGGCCATTTAATTCCGAGGATGAATCCCGCCTAAAGGCATTTACCGCCCAAGTGTCTATCGCCTTGGAAAACGCCAAGCTGTTCGACGATGTTCAAACCATGAAGAACTACAACGAAAGCATGCTGGAAAGTATGTCCAATGGCGTCATCACCATGGACGACGAAGGTGTCATCGTCACCTGCAACACCGCGGGTCTGCGGATTTTGAATGTGGCCGAGGATGCGATCATCGGGGCGTCGGCCAAAGAATTTTTCGCTGGTGCCAACGAATGGATCCTGGAAAAAATCGACAGTGTCAGCGAAAGCCAAGAACAAGAAATCTTCATGGACGCGGATGTGGAGGTGGCCGGAGAGGACGAAGATGCCCCCGGCGAGAAGGTTTCCGCCAACATCACAATATTGCCACTGGTTAACGAAACCGATCAGCAAAAGAAATTGGGCTCGTTGCTGATGATCGAAGACATCAGTTCGGAAAAGCGCATGAAATCCACCATGTCCCGGTACATGGACCCCGGCATTGCCGAACAAATGCTGGCCGCCGGCGAAGACGTTATGGGTGGTACCGAATCTGTGGCGACAGTGTTGTTTTCCGATGTGCGCAGCTTCACCACCCTTACCGAGCAGTTGGGGCCCCAAGGCACCGTTTCATTGCTGAACGAATACTTCACTCTGATGGTGGACTGCATCCAAGAAGAAGATGGGATGCTGGATAAGTTTATCGGCGACGCCATCATGGCGGCCTTTGGCATACCGGTGGATCACGGCGACGATGAAGACCGGGCCGTGCGCGCAGCTTTGAAAATGTTGGTTGATTTGCGCGAATGGAATGACAAACGCGAGGCCGCCGGACAAATGCGTGTGGAGATGGGCGTTGGCTTGAATACGGACCACGTTGTTTCCGGCAACATTGGGTCGCCAAAGCGCATGGACTTCACGCTGATCGGAGATGGGGTGAATTTGGCGGCGCGTCTGGAAAGCGCCTGCAAGCAATATTCCGCCAAACTGCTGATTTCCGAATTCACCTACGCCAAACTGAAGGGCACCTATCGGTCACGGGAGATCGATTATGTGATCGTCAAGGGCAAGACGGAACCGGTGGGGGTGATCGAATTGCTGGATTACCACACGGAAGAAAGCTTCCCCAATCTGATGGATGCGGTGAATTACTTCCGCGAAGGAATCAAAGAATTCCGCCAGGGCAATTGGGATAAGTCCATCGGCCGGTTCAAGGAAGTCCTGGATGCCAACCCCAATGACGCCCTGTCGCACACTTATATCGAGCGGAATCAGACCATGAAGAAAAAGAACCCCAAAGATTGGAATGGGGTTTGGGTCATGACTTCGAAATAGCCCTGCGGCCGGTTGGATCATCCTGTGAAATATTTCGCCTTCGGCTCGAACATGTTGACCGAGCGATTGCGGGCACGGTGCCCCTCGGCCCATCCGATTGGCAAGGGATACGCGGAAGGCTACCGGGTTCGGTTCTCCAAACGCAGTGAGGATGGATCAGGAAAAGCCACGCTGGTACGGGCGTCGGGGCACAATGCCTTTGGCGTCCTGTTCACCATCGCTGCACCCGATGTGGTTGCCTTAGACAAGGCCGAAGGGACCGGCTACCTGCGCGACGATTTGTTCGAGATTACGCAATTTCCCCTGGGCCACAGTCTGACGGCCGCCACCTATCACGCTAGACCCAAAGCCATGGACGATGGCTTGCAGCCCTATGATTGGTACCAGGATTTGGTGGTGGCCGGGGCACGACAGCACGCCTTGCCCGGCGACTATATCGATATGCTAGCAAGTGTTTCGGCCCAGCCGGACCCTGATCCACGGCGTCACGGACGGGTGGAGATCGACCGCATCCTTGGGCGGGGCTGGGACTAGGGTCGTCCGAGAAATTTCGCCGACCGCCCGTTGGCGAGTTTTTTGGATGCGATCAGATTCACGTGGCACAAAAATGCGCCACGATCTGCTCTATGCCGCTTCCGGGCCTTCGGGGGCGTCGCCCTCGGTCAATGATTGAATATTGGCGATGGCACCCTTGTACATGTCGGAAAACGCTTGGGTGAGCTCATCTTCGGGGGCGTCCACGGGCTCGAAATTGCACACCCACGACAGGGTGCAGGACCCGTCCCCCTCGTCCACCACCATGATCGTGCTCACATAGTTTTGGATGGGGAATGGGCTGGATAAAATTTCGTAGGTATAGCCAAGGGGCGATGGATTTTCCGCCAGCAGCCGTTCGGTAACTTTGCCGCCGTCTGCGGTGGTTATGACCCGCACAGCGCCGACACCGGCGCCTTCGACCTCCGTACTTTCAAATCCGGGCATCCAATCCGCAATGGATTTGAAAGGCC
Organism: Alphaproteobacteria bacterium; assembly: GCA_018658465.1. Taxonomy (GTDB): domain Bacteria; phylum Pseudomonadota; class Alphaproteobacteria; order UBA2966; family CAIVPW01; genus JABHVE01. Next base: position 48,743 of record JABHVE010000014.1, on the reverse strand, counting down.
CAATAAGGGCCCACACCTTGTCCGCAGGTGCCTTGATATGATCCGCAACCGTCACATTCGCCATAATTTCCCCAGAGCGTTGCGCTACGAAGTGCGAAGTTTGCACAACCCGGCGCTCATGTCATCCCGAACCTGACGCTATCTGTTAGGATATCACGTTGTTCGACTGGTTTTTTTAAGGCCCATCCAATGCTGTTTCGCCAAATTTTCGACTCTGGGTCAGCAACCTATACCTACCTGCTGGCGGCTCGCCTGGGTGCGGAAGCCCTGATTATCGATCCGGTGCTGGAAAAAGTTGAACAGTATTTGCGACTGATTAACGAGCTGGATTTGAAGCTGGTCAAAGCCATTGATACCCATATGCACGCCGATCATGTATCGGGCATTGGCGCCCTGCGCGACGCCACCCGGTGCGTGACCGTGATGGGGCAGGAAAGCCCCACGGATGTGGTGTCCATGCGGGTTCGCGACGGCGATTGGGTGGAAGCCGGTGATTTGCGCCTGAAAGCCCTCCATACCCCCGGGCACACGGCGGAATCCTATAGCTTCGTCATGGATGACCGAGTGTTCACTGGTGATGCTCTGTTCATCCGTGGCACCGGACGCACTGATTTCCAGGCGGGGAATTCCCACGAAGCCTACGACTCAATTTTCGGCAAATTGCTGACATTGCCCGACGACACACTGATTTTCCCCGGACACGATTATAACGGCATGACGGTTAGCACGGTGGCGGAGGAACGGGCGTTCAATCCCCGACTTCAGGTGTCGTCCCCAGAGGAATACGCAAAAATCATGGACAATCTGGCGCTGCCCAGTCCGAAAATGATGGATGTGGCTGTGCCAACTAATCGGGCCATGGGGCTTTCCCAGGAAAAGGGAGTCAAAGAAGGGTGGGGCTTATCCGCCGGCGACGCCATTGCCGAGGCTGACGGGGATGGAGCGCTGTTGGTGGATTTGCGGGAAGTGTCGGAGCGCCGGCACGATGCCAACATTGCCGGATCAGTCCATGCGCCCTATGCGGCGTTGGACCAATATTTTCGCCCCGGTGGCTTGCTGCAATTCGAGTCCACCACCGGGGGCAAGCGCTTGATCTTTTTCTGTTCCTATGGGGAACGGTCTGCCATGGCGGTGGAAGCAGCCAAAGAAGCGGGCCTAACGGATGTCGCCAGCGTTGTGGGCGGCATTAAGGCCTGGATGGAAGCGGGCGGCCCGGTAATCTATGACGAGGGTGCAAACCAGGACGGTGGGGGCTCTTAAGCCTTGCAATGAAATTCCTGGATCTAATTCTGATCGCTGCCTTGCTGGCAATCATCGTCGCCGCGATGGTGGTGTCGTTCAGCGGCGGATAGCGCTCTTGCGCTTTAATTTGCAGGGGCAGCGTCGGCCATGCCAATTTCGTTGAGAATCGAATTCGAAATTTCGGTGTGCAGGTCGAACAACGTGACCCGTTCTGCCCAATAGCTTCCGGTCCACAACGTGTATCCGGTCATGCCGTCATCCAGCCGCGCATCGACCCGGATTTCGTTGTCTTCCCCATAAATAATCGCCTGGAAAATATAACGAACCCGCAAATCGTAGGACATTTCCCCCAACGATGGCCGCACGCCGTTTTCGTACACCGCCACCTGATCCTTTGGCGACACCGTCAGGCCCTCGGCTTCCATTAGGTTTTTCGTGATCTGATCAGCCAAGTTATCGGCGACACCCGGAGCGATAGACGAATTCGCCCGGATCAGAAATGGCAACACGGCAATGGCGGGCCCGATGGGTTCATCGGGCTCAATGGCTGTCACGTCCACGTCTTCTGCAATCGGATCAGGGTCCGACTGAGAGCCGAAAAATATTCCCAGAACCACGGCGAACATGACGCCAGTTACTGCAACAGGGATAAGGGGTCCAATTCCGCCACTTTTTGCCATGATTTTTCCTGAGTTCCCGAAGACTACATCGTGAAAATGCGGCTGGCCTGGATGTCGGAAGCCTCGATGGTCATCAAAGCGTCCCGATCAAGGGGTTTGCCGGATCGGTCATCGAACAAGCGATTCGCTTGGCGCAGCTTGGCGCGGTCTATGGCGTTGCGGATCGACCGCGCGTTGGCAAAATGCGACTGGGTCATGCGCAAGGTAATGTATTCCCGCAGAACTTCCTGAGCCTCGTCGCTAAATTTGTAGGACTGGTTTTCCATCATCAATTGGGCAATTTCATGCAATTCACCCTTCGAATAATCCGGAAATTCCAGATGGTGGGCGATGCGCGAGCGAAAGCCTGGATTGCTGCGGAAAAAGATCTCCATTTTGTCGGCATAGCCTGCCAAAACCACCACCAGGTCGTCGCGATTATTTTCCATAACCTGAAGCAAAATTTCGATCGCTTCTTGGCCATAGTCGCGCTCGTTTTCCGGGCGATACAGGTAGTACGCCTCGTCAATGAACAGCACGCCGCCCATTGCCTTCTTGATCACTTCGCGGGTCTTCGGTGCGGTATGGCCGATGTATTGGCCAACCAAATCATCCCGGGTAACGCTGACCATGTGGCCTTGGCGCACATATCCCAATTTATGAAGGATGTCGGCCATGCGCAGTCCCACCGTGGTTTTGCCGGTACCGGGATTGCCGGTAAACGACATATGCAGGGTGGGGGGCTCGGTCTCTAACCCCAATTCTCGGCGGGCTTTGGAAACCAGCAACAGCGCTGCAATTTCTCGGATCCGAGCCTTTACCGGGTCCAGCCCAACCAGCTCTTTGTCAAGCTGATCCAGGGTGTCCTGGATGTGTGACCCTTCGTATTCGGCCTGGAGGTCAAACGAGGTCGCCAGCGGTTTTTTGGGGGCTTCGTTGCCCCCGTCGCCATTTTCAGTCTCTTCGGTCGTCAGTTCTTCTGTCATTTGCATCCAAATTGGGAGGCTGGGGCAGGACTGATCCCACCCCAGCGTCCAATGGACCGCCTATTCGTAGCGGCGGCCTTCCGGCTTATCGGTGGCGTAGCTGTGAATCCGATAGCGGATGTTGCGGCCATGAGATTCCTCGCGGGAAACGCCAAATCCCGGTTCGTCCTTGGGACGGTTCACGATGAACGACATGGAAACCGTTTCTCTGCCGCGGGTGTTATCGAACGAATTCACCTTGATGTACATGTTGCCATACACCTTGCGGCATTCAGCGACTTCCATCATTACGGCTGCCGGATCGGTGGTGTCAAACATCGGCTGGCACCACAGTTCCCAATAGGTGTTACGGGGATGTGGATCGTCCGTATATTCGACATTCAACGCCCAACCTTGATCCATGGCGTATTGAATTTGTGCCTTGATCTCGTCGTCTGTCAGATCGGGCAAAAACGAAAACGTGCCTTGCGTAAGTTTCATTGTTTTCTCCTATCCGCTAGACGGATGTATTGGCTTGGGGAACGAAATCAGGGGTGTCGGTGGACGCATAATCGAAGGTGATGTCCTTCCAAGTGTCCAGCGCGGCCTGAAGCGGCGAGCACCATTTGGCGGCCTTTGCCAAAATTTCCGGTCCTTCGGCCAAGTAATCCCGGCCTTCGTTGCGGGCCTGGATCATGGCTTCAAGGGCGACACGGTTGGCTGTGGCGCCGGCCTGAATGCCGTCTGGGTGGCCGATAGTGCCGCCACCAAATTGCAGAACAACGTCTTCGCCCAAGTGATGCAACAGCTGATGCATTTGGCCGGCGTGGATGCCGCCCGATGCCACAGGCATGACCTTGTTCAAGCTGGCCCAGTCTTGGTCAAAGAACAGACCGGTTTCCAGGGACAACGGGGTGTGGGTCTTGGTCAGCGTGTCATAGAAGCCGGTGATCATTGCCGGGTCGCCTTCCAGCTTGCCGACAACGGTGCCGGCGTGGATGTGATCAACGCCAGCCATGCGCATCCATTTGCAGATGACCCGGAAATTCATGCCGTGGTTTTTCTGGCGTGAATAGGTGCTGTTACCGGCTCGGTGCAGATGCAAAATCATGTCGTGGGCGCGGGCCCATTTGGCCATGGATTGAATGGCTGAATAGCCGATGACCAAATCGATCATGATGACGATGGAGCCAAGCTCGTGGGCAAATTCCGCCCGCTTGATCATCTCTTCCACCGTACCGGCGGTGACATTCATATAGTGGCCTTTGACTTCGCCAGTCGCCGCTTCGGCACGGGTGATGCCTTCCATTGCGAACAGGAAGCGATCCCGCCAGTGCATGAACGGCTGAGAATTGATGTTCTCGTCATCCTTGGTGAAATCCAGGCCGCCCTTTAGGGCTTCATAGACCACGCGGCCATAGTTACGACCGGACAGGCCAAGCTTTGGCTTCACGGTGGCGCCCAACAAAGGACGACCGAACTTGTCCATGCGTTCGCGTTCGACCTCGATGCCCGTTGCCGGGCCCTGGAAAGTTTTCAGGTAGGCCACCGGCATGCGCATGTCTTCCAAGCGCAGTGCCTTAACGGCCTTCATTCCGAACACGTTGCCGATGATCGACGCCGTCAGATTGGCAATCGAGTCCGGCTCAAACAGGTCCAGATCGTATGCGATGTACGCGAAGTACTGGTTCTCGGTATTCGGAACCTTGTCGACGCGGTAAGCCTTGGCGCGATACAGCTCGGACGCCGTCAAACGGTCGGTCCAAACAACGGTCCACGTGGCGGTGGATGATTCACCGGCAACCGCAGCCGCCAGTTCATCCGCCGGCACCCCTTCTTGGGGCTCCATCCGGAAACATGCAATTACGTCTGTGTCCTTGGGTTCATAATCGGGCTGCCAATAGCCCATTTTCTTATACTCAAGTACCCCGGACTTATATCGATCCGCGCCTTTAAGTTCGTCTCCCATCGTTTTCTCTCCTTGCCATCATGAATGTCGTGTCGAGTTGTTTGCCGCCCAATGCGGCCGATCTACACTTGTGCCAAATTCTCTTGGGCCGGGGCTTTTGCAGCTGCCTTGCTAAGGGCCGCGACCCCCGGCAACTCTTTGCCCTCTAACCACTCTAAAAACGCCCCGCCCGCGGTGGACAGGTACGTAAATTCATCTGCGACCCCGGCGTTGGTCAATGCTGAGACCGTGTCGCCGCCACCGGCCACCGCCAGCAGGTCCCCTTGGCGGCACAGAGTGCCAACCGCCTGGGCCACGGCGTTAGTGCCCGCGTCGAATGGCGGGATCTCGAAGGCCCCCATGGGACCGTTCCAAACCACAGTCTTGCACAGGGTCAGACGACGGACGGTTTCAGAAACCGCAGCCGGTCCCACATCCAGGATCATCATGTCCTCGGGCACTTCGCCGGCGGAAATGGTCCTGGTCGGTGCTCCTTCGGTGAGGGACTCGGCGATCACCACTTCAAACGGCAGCACCAAATCGCATGCCGTGGCGCTGGCCCGCAAATCGATGGTTCGGGCCACCGCCACCAGGTCGGGCTCGCACAGGCTGGTGCCCACGGAAAACCCGCGGGCCTGCAAAAATGTATTGGCCATGGCACCGCCAATGACCAGGGTATCGACCTTATCTACCAACGACGTAAGCAATTCCAGTTTGCTGGAAATTTTGGCGCCACCGACCACGGCGGCAACCGGGCGTTCTGGCGTGCCCAGGGCGCTGTCCAGGGCACTCAGTTCGGCTTCCATATTGCGTCCAGCGGCACTGGGCAACAGGCCGGCCAAGGCCTCGGTGGAGGCATGGGCGCGGTGGGCGCAGCTGAAGGCATCGTTCACGTACAGATCGCCCAGGGCTGCCAACGATTTGGCAAATTCCGGATCGTTGGCTTCTTCGCCTTTGTGGAACCGCACATTTTCCAACAGCAGAATGTCGCCGTTTTTCATGGCGGCGACCGCCTTTATTGCCACTTCGCCAATGCAATCGTCGGAAAAGGCAACGGCCTTTCCGCCCAAGGCATCGGACAGACCCTTGGCCACCGGCCGCAGACTCATTTCCGGAATGCGCTGACCCAACGGCCGGCGGAAATGGGAAAGGACGATTACCTTGGCCCCCGCAGCACTAAGCTCGGCAATGGTAATCGAGCCACGATCAATGCGGGTGGCGTCAGAAATAACGCCATCCTGCACCGGCACGTTCAGATCAGAGCGCACCAATACGCGGCGGCCCTTGACGTCCAGATCGTTCAGAGTTGCGAAGTTGGTCACGCGTCCTTGCCCCAACTAGCCGAGTTTGCCGATGGCCGACGCGGTGTCGAGCATGCGGTTAGCAAAGCCCCACTCGTTGTCATACCAAGACATAATCCGAACGAATTTGTTGCCCACCACTTGGGTCTGGCTCAGATCGATGGTGGAACTCGCCATCGTGTGGTTGAAGTCCGTCGAAACCAGGGGCTCGTTCGTGACTTTCAATATGCCTTTTAAGGGGCCCTTTGAAGCTTTGATCAGCGCGGCGTTTACCGACTCCACATCCGTCGGCTTCTTGGAATTGAATTTTAAATCCACCACCGAGACGTTGATGACGGGGACCCGCATGGCGGTGCCGTCCAGTTTGCCTGCCAGTTCCGGCAGAACCAGACCAACGGCCTTGGCCGCACCGGTGGACGACGGAATGATCGACGATGCCGCCGAACGGGCCCGGCGCAAATCACCGTGCAAGGTGTCCTGGACCCGTTGGTCCGCCGTATAGGCGTGGATTGTGGTCATGAACCCCTGGGCAATGCCGATGGAGTTGTTCAGGGTCTGAGCCACCGGTGCCAAGCAATTGGTGGTGCACGAGGCGTTGGAAATGACCTTGTGTTTCTTCCGCAATTTCTTGTCGTTCACCCCGTAAACCACGGTGAGATCAGCGCCAGCAGCCGGAGCCGAAACCAGAACGCGCTTGGCCCCTGCCTTGATGTGCATAGCGGCATCTTCACGCTTGGTGAAAAAGCCGGTGCATTCCAGAACCACGTCGATTTTCAGTTCTTTCCATGGCAGGTCCAGGGGGTTGCGTTCCGCAAACACCTGAATTTTTCCCGCGCCCACATCGATGGCGTTTTTGAAGGTTTTGACCTTGCCGGGGAATTCCCCGTGGATTGAATCGTGTTTCAGCAAGTGAGCATTGGTCGCCACCGGGCCAAGATCGTTGATGGCGATGACTTTGATGTCCTTGCGTTTTGATTCCACAAGGGCCCGCAGTGCCAGTCTGCCAATGCGGCCGAATCCGTTAATTGCTACGCGAGTTGCTGCCATTGTCCCTGCCTCCCGATTTAAAGGTGCGCGATTGCTGCTGCCGCCACTTCTTTGGCGGTAATTCCAAAGTGTTCGTATAGATCCGGTGCTGGTGCCGAGGCGCCAAACGAGGTCATCCCGACGAAAGCGCCGTCGCTGCCGACGTAGCGGTCCCAGCCATAGGAAACCCCGGCTTCGACGGCGATCCGTACCGTGTCGACCCCAAGAACGGCTTCCCGAGCTTCTTCGTCCAAAGCTTCCAGCAATTCCCAGCATGGGATCGAAACCACCCGGGCGGGGACGCCTTCGGCTGCCAAAAGTTTTTGTGCTTCCACCGCCAAGGAAACCTCGGAACCCGTGGCCAACAAGCTTACCCGGGCATCGCCCTCTGCCGGGGAAATTTCATAACCGCCCATTGCGCATAGATTTTTATCCGTGTGGGTCGTGCGCAACGCCGGCAATTTTTGGCGGGTCAAAACCATGACCGACGGGCCAGTGTCGTTTTGCAATGCCAGTGACCAGCATTCCGCGGTTTCAACTGCGTCCGCCGGGCGTAAGACCATGACGTTGGGCATGGACCGTACGCTGGCCAGGTGTTCGACCGGCTGATGGGTGGGGCCGTCTTCGCCAAGGCCGATGGAATCGTGGGTCATCACATAGATCACCCGGATGCCCATCAGCGCCGACAGGCGCATGGCCGGGCGCAGATAATCGGTGAACACAAAAAATGTACCGGCGTACGGGATCATGCCGCCGTGCAATGCCATGCCGTTCATGGCAGCGCCCATGGCGTGTTCGCGCACTCCGTAATGAACATAACGCCCACCGTAATTGTCGCTGCTCAGGGCGCCCAAGTCCTTCGTCAACGTGTTCACTGAACCGGTCAGATCGGCGGAGCCGCCAACGGTTTCCGGCACCGCCGGATTAATCACCTCAAGCGCCTCTTGGCTGGCGTTGCGGGTGGCCATGGCCGGGGCTTCATCGGCCAAGCGAATTTTCAGCGCGTTGACTGCATCGAGCCAATTTTCCGGCAAAATACCGGCAATGCGGCGTCCGAATTCTGCCTTCTTCGCCGAAGCGTCCAGACGAATTTGCCAATCTGCTGCGGCCTTCGCCGCCCGTGTTCCGGCTAGGCGCCATGCGGCCATGATGTCCTGGGGAATTTCGAAGGGGCCGTGTTCCCATCCCAATTGCTTGCGGGTCGCGGCGATTTCGTCGGCGCCCAAAGCCGCGCCATGTGCCGCCGATGTGCCACCCTTGTTGGGGGAGCCGAAAGCAATGGTGGTCTTGCAGGCAATGAAAGTCGGCTTGTCGCTGCCTTGCGCCGCTGCAAGGCATTTTTCCACCGCTGCTGGGTCGTGGCCGTCGCATGCCATGGTGTTCCAGCCAGAGGCTTTAAATCGGGCAATTTGGTCATCGCTGACTGTCATGGATGTGGGGCCGTCGATGCAGATGTCGTTGTCGTCCCACATGACGACCAGTTTGCCGAGGCGCAAGTGCCCGGCGAACGAGATCGCTTCGTGGCTGATGCCTTCCATCAAGCACCCGTCGCCGGCGATCACATAGGTGGTGTGATCGACCACATCGTCACCGAATTCGGCCGCCAAATGACGCTCGGCTATGGCCATGCCAACGGCGGTGGCAATGCCCTGACCCAGGGGCCCGGTGGTGGTCTCAATCCCCGGAGCGTGACCGTACTCCGGATGGCCTGCGGTCTTCGCCCCCAGTTGGCGGAAATGCTTGATTTCGTCGATGGTCATTTCCGGGTAGCCGGTCAAATACAGCAACGAATACAGCAGCATCGAGCCATGGCCGGCGGACAACACAAAGCGATCCCGGTCTGCCCAATCGGGCTGAGACGGATCGTATTTCAGGAACTTTGTGAACAGCACAGTGGCCACATCGGCCATCCCCATGGGCATGCCGGGATGGCCTGAATTTGCAGCCTCCACGGCGTCCATGGACAGGGCGCGGATGGCGTTAGCCATCTGGTCGTGCGTGACGTTTGTATTTTCTGCCATGGTGGCCTCCGACTATATAAAAATTAGATCGCGTGCACGCCGACCTGAGCTTTGACCATGTGGAAGGCGATCAACAGCTGTGTCAGCGCAAGGGGGTGGCTCATGTGAGGTGCATTGCTGCCGTCGGTGAATTTGCCAACGTTGGCGCGCAGCTCTTGGGCTTCTGGCAGCAAAGACCAAATCAGGTCTTCCAACTTGCCAGCGGAATCGTCGGTGATGTTTCCGGGAATTTCCAACACGTCCACCGGCTTGCCGTCGGCATCGCGGACCAATTCCAGATGCAGTCCATTTTGTACGCCGGACTGCAAAATCGGTGACAAATCCGGGTGCGGCAGTGTTGGGCGCAGGGTGTGACGTACGTTCAAATGCGCGCCGGATTCTTCGGCATTTTCCTCAGGCGGATAGAACTGCACCACGATGTCGGCGAAGGTCCGCTGAGGCATGATAAATTCAGGGCTGTCGCTTTCGCGTTTCTTCAGTGACTTCATCACTTCTTCTTTGGAGTAGCCGCGCTTGCCGGTATCCCGGTCGACCTTCCAGCGGATCCGCAGGTCTTCATCGGGTTCCAGAAAAACCTTCACGTCGAACAGGTCGCGTAGCGACCGGGTAGTGAAGCCCAGCAGCCCTTCGAAGACGATGAACTCTTTGGGTTCTTCATAGATCGGGCGTTCCAAGGTGCCGTCGTGGTGGCTGTAAACCGGCCGCAGGATGGGCTTGCCCTCGGAAATCTGTTTGACGTGCTGCTCCATGATGTCGATGTAATTGCAGCGCGGGTCCAAAGCCGACAGGCCATTTTCCGAACGCTCCACCCGGTCATAACGGTGATAGTCATCGGTGCAGATGGTGGTGACCCGGTCTGGTCCCAGGATATCGGCAATGCCCTTGGTCAGGGTGGTTTTGCCGGTGGCGGAGTCGCCAACGATTCCCAAAACCGTATGCTTCTTTTTCGTCGCGGTGTCAGCCATTGCTATAATCCTCGTCCACGCATTTGATCAGAAATCCGGTGTTCCAAACTGTGCCTAGGCACCCAAAATTTTGGCCACTGGGTTGGCGCGAGGTCGCGCCGGTGTCAGCATTCCGGACCCCAACAACGGAGTCCCGTAATCAAGAAATTCTTGGGTCACGTCATTGCCGGACTTGGAAATCATCGACAGGTCCATCACCTTGGTCTTGCCAGCCACGTCTGTGAGGGGGCGGAGCTGGTAGTCCGTGGCGTAGTTTCCCACCCGGTGAATGGTGACGGTGCCGGTGCTGTTGCCCGCATTGGCGTACTGAACCGCCTTTTCGCCGACTTCCCGTGCTTCCCGCTGATCCACATCGGACACGCAGCCCAAGAACGACCGCTGGAGATAGCCAAAAGTATCGCCGCGGACCCGCTTGATGCCGAGTTTGTCGCGGATCGCCCCGGTCAACAAGTCGGCCAAGGCACCGGTGCCGGAAAGCTGAACATTGCCGTGGGCGTCGCGTTCCACTTTGTCCGCCAATTTCGTCATCATGGCTTCGCCGCTGGCGTCATGAATGCCTTCGGAAACCGCGATCACGCAGCGCCCCAGGCGGTCATAAACCGATTTCACATCGCCCAGGAACTGCTCCATATCGAAATCGCGTTCCGGTAAATAAATCAGGTGGGGCCCATCATCCGGAAATGTGCGGCCAAGTGCCGCAGCAGCGGTAAGGAACCCTGCATGGCGGCCCATAACGACCCCCACGTACACACCCTCTAAGGCCTCGTTATCCAGATTAATTCCGGCGAAGGCGCTGGCCACAAATCGCGCCGCAGATGGGAATCCAGGGGTGTGGTCATTAACCATCAAATCATTGTCGATGGTCTTGGGCACATGGATGCATGTGAGCCCATAGCCATCCTTTTGCGCCTCTTCGGACAGAATGCGCATGGTGTCGGAGGAATCGTTGCCGCCAAGATAGAAAAAGGTGCCAATTTCATGGGCCTTCAGGACCTTGAAAATCTCCTGGCAATAGGCCAAATCTGGCTTGTCCCGTGTGCTTCCAAGGGCCGCACAGGGGGTCGCCGCGATCCGTTCCAGGTGGTCGGTAGTCTCCTGGGTCAGATCGACGAAATCCTCGTTCACAATGCCGCTGACACCATGCCGGGCACCGTAAATCCGGTCCGATGACTCGAATTTGCGGCCTTCCAGGACAACGCCCACAAGCGATTGATTGATGACAGCCGTAGGCCCGCCGCCCTGGGCGACGAGCACTTTACCTTGCAACATTGATCCTCCCGGGGGTCATGTGCACCACGTGGCGCCGACCACCTCTCGTTAAGGCCCCCATTATACCAATCCGAATTTTGAAAAGAACCCCCGGACGGGTAGGAAATGACCTACCTAAAAGGGTGATAATGGTCGATCATGCGGCGGGGTTGGGAAACCCTACCCGCGACTAACCGGCACATGGCCGGGGCCTCCAATTGCTGGAGTCCCAAGGTTCGCCTGGGCTGTCAGGTATGCATCAACCGCCTGGGCGCGATTGCGGACCCCAAGTTTCGCGTACAAATTTTTCAGATGATATTTCACGGTGTTGACTGAAATACCCAGATCGCTGGCAATTTGCGCTGTGGTGCGTCCGGTGCGCAGGGATGGCAGCAATTCTCGCTCCCGGTGGGTCAGGTGGGAAAACGGGTCGGTTTCCAGGGTGCGGACATCGATGTAGGGAAACATCATGCGCCCCTGGGCCACGGCTGCCACGGTTTCCAGCAGCACGTCGGTCGGCGCGTCTTCGGGGCAAAACCCGGCTCCGCCCAAGGCCATCACCAGTTTGGGAATTTCTGTGGAGGGCGCCCCGGCGTACACCACAATCCGTGGGGCATCGGCATTGTCACGCAATTCTTGCAACACCCCACGACCGTCCAGATAAGGCATTTCCCAGCCAATGACGCCTACGTCAAATTCTAGGCGGCTCACGGCTTCCAAAAAGCGTTCTCCGTCCGCCGCCACTGCCACGACGGTGAAGGCGCTGGCGTCATTGAACACCCGTTCTAGGCCCGACAAAATGATGGGGTTTTTGTCCGCCAGCACGACACCAATTGGCCGCGCGGTCTCCGGGTCTCGGGGTTCGATCATCCCCAAAACTCCGATGTGGGTGGCTGCATGATGCCGCCGTCATATTGGATGCCGCCTGGGCGATCTTCGGCCAACAACAAGGGGCCATCCAAATCGACGATCTGGGCATATGCCCCCAGCAAAAAGGCCGGAGCCATTCCCAGGGACGTCCCCACCATGCAGCCGATCATGATGGAAATGCCCCGGTCCCGCGCGGCGTCGGCGATTTTGGCGGCTTCGGTAAGCCCGCCGGCCTTGTCCAACTTGATGTTTACGAAGTCATAAAGTTTGGCGACGGCGGCCAAGTCACTGGAATCATGCAGGGATTCGTCGGCGCACAGGGGCACTGACCGGCCAAGGGACGCCAACGCGGCATCTTGGCCAGCGGGAAGGGGCTGTTCCAGCAATTTCACCCCCATGCGCGCCAATTCCGTTGCGTGTTCGCTGTAGGTAACCGGGGTCCAGGCCTCGTTTACATCGACGATCAATTTGGCTTCGGGGGCAGCCGCCCGGACCTCGCGCACCCGTTCAAGATCATCGGGGCCGCCAAGCTTCAGCTTTAACAATGGTCGGTGGCGGTGTTCCCGAGCCACAGCGGCCATGGCCGCGGGCTTGTCCAAAGTAATAGTGAAGGCGGTGATCAAAGGTTTTGGTTCGGGCAGGCTGGCCAATTTCCAGACGGGTACGTCCTTCAATTTGGATTCCAAATCCCAATAGGCGCAATCAAGGGCGTTGCGGGCGGCGCCCGGCGGCAGAAGGGTTTGCAAACCCGCGCGGTTCAGGGAGCCGGATTCAACCAAATCGCGGACTTTGGCAATCTGTGCGGCAACATCCTCCAATTTTTCGCCTTGTCTGCGGTTGGGGACCCCTTCGCCGCGTCCGCGGAGGCCGCCCTCATGGATTTCCACCATCAAGACTTCCGCGGCCCACTTGCGGCTGCGAGACATACTGAACCCACCGCCAATATCCCAAATTTCCTCGCGGACGATGAGACGACGGCCCATGGCTCAAGATTTCATTTGCGACAAAATTCGGCGCTGCCCCAAGGCGGCACCAATCCATCCAGCGGTAGCATATGGGGGAGGCCGGTGCCAAGTGGTCCGACCAAGGCGGTCTTTAAGGAATGACGGCCTGGATGGGTTTAGCCGTTTCTTCACTGTCTGCGTGGCCGGACCATTCTGACGCACGAATCCAGGGAAGGACTGCGTCTGATGGCAAGGGTCGGCTCATCAAAAAGCCTTGGGCCACGTTGCATTTTAGGGCCCCTAACAAATCCCAAGTTTCCGTGTCTTCGATGCCTTCGGCCACCACGCTGAGGCTCAAATTGTGACCCAATTCGACTATCGATCGAACGATGACAGCGTCGTCGGCCGTTTCCCGCATGCCCATGACAAAGGATTTATCCACTTTGATTTCCCGAACGGGCAGTTTGCGGATGTACGACAGGGATGTGTAGCCGGTCCCGAAATCGTCAATGGAAATGCCGACCCCCATAGCGTGAAGTCGGTTCACGGTTTCGGTAGCCCGGGCCACGTCCGACATGATGGCGCTTTCGGTGATTTCGAACGACAAGGCCTCGGACGGCACGTCCCAAATTTCCAGGATCTTTTCAACATCCCGGGAGAAATTTCGGTCATGAAGGGTCACAGGGGACAAATTCACGGCAACCGGGATTTCAATGCCTTCATCGCGCCAGCGGCTGTATTCCCGCAGGGCTGCGTTCAAGACCCAAATGGTCAAGGGCTCGATCACACCAGTTTGTTCCGCCAGGGGAATGAAATTATCAGGCGTTACCATTCCATGTTGCGGGTGGTTCCACCGCACCAGGGCTTCGACCCCACGAATTTTGATCGGATCAAAGCCAATCTTTGGCTGGAACATTAATTCCAGCTGATCTTCTTGGATCGCCCGGCGCAGGTCGCCAGACAGGGACAATTGGAACACATGGTCCGCGTCCACCCGGTCTGCCGCTTCGCCGGCGTACACCGAAAATCCTGTGGCATTGCGCTTGGCGGCGTACATGGCGATGTCGGCGTGGCGCATCAAGGTGGCGCTGTCTTCGCCGTGTTCCGGAAAGAACGAAATTCCGATGCTGGTACCCACGGCCAACTTTTGATTTTGGATGATGATCGGGGCTTGGATCGCTTCCAGAATTTTTTCGGCCGCACTAATTGTCCCGGCGTAGGTGCCACCGGTGGTTAAAAGCAGCGCAAATTCATCACCGCCAAGGCGGGCAATCGTGTCGGATTCCCGCGCTGATGTCATGATCTGCCCCGCGACGGCTTGAAGCAATTGGTCGCCAACTGGATGCCCCAATGTGGCGTTTACCTCTTTAAACCGGTTTAGATCCATGACCATGACTGACAACGGTTGGCGTTGGCGGCGGGCCAGGGCCAAGGATTGATCTAGCCGATCAAAAAACAGGGCGCGATTGGGGAGGCCGGTGAGCGTGTCGTACAAAAGCTGACGGCTGCGGCGGGCTTCGGCTTCTGCTGCGCGGACTTCAGCGCGGCGCACACGGGCGGACGTATTCAAGGTCCGGGCAATCGTTTCGGGGGTAAGGTCAGCCAGGGTCAAGCAATCGTGGGCCCCGGCCAACAAATAATCCGCAATTTTTTCGTCCCCACCGTCCCCAAGCACAAAAACAATGGGAACCGAGCTTCCTGCCCGGCGCAATTCGGAAAGAATGTCGACCCGGTCGAAACCTGGGTTTCCTGCGCCAATAAATGCGCAATCGAATTCGCCCTCCAACAGGGCGTTCAGCGCACTGCTGGACTCCTGGTGCTCCGTAACAGTCGCGGCGAGCCCGCTGTCCTTGATGGACTGGCTCAACACCGCAAGATCCGCGCGCGATGGAAGCGCTGAAAGAACCTTCAAAGACTGCACGTCTGGACCACTCCTAGGCAAAACCTAGACCCCCCACAATTCGGGTCTGTGCACTTGGTTTAGCCGATTTTCCTAAAGAACAACTTAACAGGACACGGAATCCAGTGGGTGCCAACCAAACTTGATTGTCAATTTGCGGTTGTCGGGGTTGCACGCCGGTCGCCTATTTGGAAAATCTAGCGCCAATTGAAGGCCTCAACGGTTCCCCGGCCGTTCGAGAATCCGCGCCGATTGGGCATTTCTACCGCTTGCATCGTGGATGGGTTCATCACATCGTCCGCGCCGATTATTCCGCCACGGTACAAAATGAATGCGACCACCCCGTACAGGTCATTGGGGCCAAGGGATCCGGGGTTTTCCGTTGGCATTGCGCGCCGCACATAGTCGATCAGTGTGGTGGCAAACGGCCAGAAACTTTCCACGGTCTTCAATGGGGCAGGGCCAGCCAAAGACCCCCGACCGCCAAACAGTGGGCCTCCGCGAACGCCTTCGATGCCGCGCAAATCGTCTCCGTGGCACTGGGCGCAGTGCTCGCGATAAACAAATTCGCCGCCAAAAACAGTGCCACTGCCGCGGGGCAGGCCTCTCCCATCGGCCATCACGTCAAGGTCCAGTTTTGCGATCAGATCAGGATCAGCATCGGTGCCCAGACCGTATCGGCCGGTGTACGGGGGGTCCAGGAAGAGCTGCGGGGCCACGCGAATCTGTGCCTTGGCAACACTGGGAAGCCCGATGGTCAACATCGACAGGGCGACGAATACGAAGCACAAGCGGAAAAAAATTTTCATGGGTCCGTTAGCGAAACATTTCCGGCTGCCAATCGGCGTTGAAGCCATCCCGATTGGGCATTTCTACTGCGGCCAAATTGTCAGCCCCAATAATCACCGATTTTTCAATGATTTTTGCCTCCCCAAGGATAAAGGCGATCAGACTGTAAACTTGGTCTGCCTCCAGGACCCCGGGGGACGAATAGGGCATCGCTCGGCGAATGTAATCGAACAGGGTTGTGGCATAGGGCCAATAACTTTCCACAGTGCGACGGGGATATTCCGAGGTCAGCGTGCCGCGACCGCCAATCAGAGCGCCGCCCCGCTCACGACCGCCCAACAAATTGTCCCCGTGGCAGTTCACGCACAGTTGGGAAAACAATGTGCCCCCGGCTTCATAGTTCCCTGATCCCGCAGGCAGCCCAACGCCGTCCGCGCGCACGTCCACATCCAGGGCGGCGATCAAGGCGGCCTCGGCCGGTGTGCCGATCCCGTATTTGCCGGGGGTAAATCCTTGGGTGTTTGCGGGGCTCAGGGCCGCGGTCCACATGGCCAACACCAGGGCAAAAAGCCCCAGCTGCAAGGCCGGCCTATGAATTGCCAGAAAAGTGGACATTTTCGATGGTGCCGCCGCGGTTGACCCGCCAGGTCTGGATCGCGTTGTTGTGGTAGTTGACGTTGCCCCGTTCGGCATCGCCGCGCACTTCTTTTAGCTGGCGGATGCTTGGCTGAACGTAACCGGTTTCATCGGTGGCACGGCTTTGCAGCATCGTCGGCTCGCCGTCCCACACCCAGGGGAACCGAAATCTGGTTTGGGATTTCGACAAAACCGGTTCTTGAAGCTCCGCCAAATGCCAATTTTTGCCGCCATCCGTGGTGACCTCTACGCGTTTGATCTTGCCCCGGCCCGACCACGCCAGACCGGTAATTTCGAAAAATCCAGGGCCTTCTAATTTGGCCTCTGGATGGGGAAACAAGATCAGCGACTTGGCTGCCATGACAAAGGTGAACTGCTTGGCTTCGCCGGTCACAATGTTCAGGTCGGTGTAATGGGATGTTTCCTCGCGGGTCTGGAAAGGCGCATCGGACACATCCAGCCGGTGCAACCATTTGACGTTGGTAATGCCTTCCCAACCCGGCAGCAAAAGCCGCAACGGATAGCCCTGTTCCGGGCGTAAAGCCTCGCCGTTTTGGGCATAGGCTAGGACCGCGTCATCTAATGCCTTTTCCAGAGGAATGCTGCGACTAAGCATCGCGGCGTCTCGGCCTTCGGCCAAAAGCCATGCAGCACCCGATTCCAGACCGGCTTCGCGCAACACGGTGGACAAGGCCACTCCCGTCCATTCGGACGAGCTCACAAGGCCGTGCATGTTGTGGATTTCTTTGCCCCGGGCGGCGTGGTATTCCCCGGCTGAATTGCCCCCACATTCAATAAATGCCACGCGGCTGGTGGACGGCAGGCGCTTCAGATCAGCCATCGTAAACGTCAGGGGGCGTTTCACCATCCCGTGGACCAACAATGAATGTTCTTCGGGGTCAATTTCGGGGATGCCGTTGTGATGGCGCTCGAAATGCAAAGCCGACGGGGTAATTGTCCCTTCGGATGACGCCAGTGGGGTGCGACTAGAGGTTCCTGAGCCTGACCACTCGCGAACTTCCGTTTCGAATTGCGACCGGGTTCCATAGCCACCGTTCAGACCAGGGGGCCTACCGGGAACCTGGGTTGGATCGACCGGCACGGGATATTCCACGGCCCCGGGCGGGGCGATTGCTTGGGCTTGCTTTGGCGCGGCGGCAACAGCGGCGGCCCCAGCTGCGGCCGCGGCCCCAAGAAGCAGTCTGCGTCGGGTTGGGTCTTGGTCAGCAGTTTGAGCGAGGGATTTGGGTTGCCGACCACTGACTGGAAGTACAGGGGTGGCAGAGAGGTCAGAGACCTGTGGCTTGGACTTTTTGGTCATCGGACTCCCCACGTCAATTACCAATCGTCTCACAAAGCCGGGCATCAATGCCCCACGCCATAAAAACCGACGCGGCGTTCAAAAGGAATGGGCGGCCAACGGTCACCCGCCGACCGCCCCCCTGAAAAACGTCTTCTTTACTAAATGCCGGCTTTCAAAAACGCGATGATGTTGGCGCGCATTGTTTCGTCACCAATGATCATTTTCATGGTTGTCCCGGCGACTATTTCGCCTGGGGCTGCTAGCCATGAGTCCAAGGTGGCGTCATCCCAAACAATGCCCGATGTGAGCATGTTT
This sequence comes from Alphaproteobacteria bacterium, assembly GCA_018658465.1. Classification (GTDB taxonomy): domain Bacteria; phylum Pseudomonadota; class Alphaproteobacteria; order UBA2966; family CAIVPW01; genus JABHVE01. Next base: position 30,611 of record JABHVE010000014.1, on the reverse strand, counting down.
TCCGAATAGCGCGGAAAATCTTCAACCGTTCCGGAAGTACGTCCGAAAACGCCAGCCAAATTCGGGCCGACCCGGTGGCGACCGGTGTCATCAAACAAGTGACAGGCGCGGCACCGTGCAAAGGCCGTCGCCCCTGCGGCTGCGTCACCCTGGGCTAGTGCTGCATCGCCCATAACCATGAAGGCACACGCGGCGCCCAGTGCAACCAATTTGCTGGATTTCATTTAAATACTCCCATCACATTGAAATTTTGAAACACGACATGAAAATTCGCGAAACCAAGATTTTGTCAATATCATACCGATCGTAGAATTGGTAGCGGCCTAAGGCCGCACCTTAGTGATTTAACACCAATTTGGGGGTCTTCGCCCAGCTCACACACGTACACATTAACTTCTCTTCTTCGTGTTCAGACTTATCAAGCACAGTATCCCGATGGTCGGCGACCCCTTCCAGAACTTCGACAGCGCATGAAGCGCAAATCCCTGTGCGACAATCATAATCTGTGTCCACTCCGGCTTCTAGAAGCACATCCAAAATGGGGGTTTTGGGCGGCACGTTCAGGACTTGGCCGGTGGATTTGATCGTCACTTCGATCGGCTGATCGTCTGGCTTTGCTTCCGGCTTTGTGAAGACTTCAAAATGTACGTGATCTTCGGGCCATCCCAATTTTTCTGCCTGGGATCGCACACCGTCGATCAATCCAATAGGCCCGCAGACATAAGCGTGCCGGCCATTTTCGGGGCTCCCTAAAACGCTTGGTATATCAATGCCCTTGGATGGGTCGCCGCCGTCAAAATATAGGTGGGCGGCCTCGCCGCAGACTTCGGTTACCTCGGCCATGAACGCCATGTCTTCTTCCGACCGCGCCGCGTAGTGCATTTCCATGGATTTTTCATCGGCGGTCAGGGCATAGGCCATGGACAAAATCGGAGTGATGCCGATGCCTCCGGCGATCAAAATCGAATGGTCGGCGTCTTCCACCATTTCAAAAAAATTCTTCGGCCCAAGGGCATTCAAGACGTACCCAGTCTTGGCCCGTTCATGCATGAAAATGGATCCGCCGGTGCCGTTTTCTTCGTACAGCACACCGATGTGGTACCGGTAGGGTTCGCCATCGGGGGCACTGGCGATGGAAAAGGACCGATGTACCAGCTCCCCATCGGGAAGGTAGACCTCGATATCAATGTGGGCACCCGCCGTGAATCCGGGCAACGGCCCGCCTTGCTCTGACATCAATTCAAACCCGCGAATCGACGAAGTTAGATGGTCGGCCCGGGTAATTTTTACCCGCAACACAGGCCCGTCTGTGTGTTTCGAGGTTGGTTCGGTTCCTGTCTCGGAGTCTTGGTCTGAAGTCATTGGGGTTTGGGTTCCTTTGGGTCCTGCCGAAACAGGGTGACGACGGTGGATTAGGGGTGTCGAAATTTGATATGCACGCGACCTTCCTATCATCAAGTAATGGGCATCTTCAAACCGACAAGTTTTTGCCCGGTAACAGTTGGTGACGACACCGGCCCCGGAATTCAGTATCCTGTGGCTGCGGATCACCCTGGGCGGGGTGGACGTCGCTGGCTGTTGTTTGGTTGGGATGTCGGCGAAGTTGGGAGAAAGCTTTGGCAAAAGATGTATTGGAGCGCCAGTCGTTTTCCACTGGCGAGGTCATCTTCAAAAAGGGTGAACCCCCCCGGGCGGCCTATTTGATACAGGCCGGATCGGTGAACATCGTTGTCGGCGAGGGTGAAGAGGCCACCGTGGTCGGGACCCTTTCTGCTGGTGATTTGCTTGGGGAGATGGCGTTAGTGGATGCCCAACCCAGATCGGCCACCGCAGAAGCCAAACAACCCACCACCGTCGTGGTCATTACCGCGATCGAATTCGCCAAACGCCTGGAAAAATCCGATCCATTTGTGCGGTCTATGGTGCGGGTGCTGACCCGACGTTTGCGCAACATGACCGAAGCCTCCAACGGGGATTCATAGAGCGCGCCGGGTCGCGCTTTGAAATTGTTATGGCATCACCAACCCAAGCTCAGCGTCGATATCTGCAACGAGGCCTAGACCAGGCCGGGGGAAAGCTGCCCATTTTTGACCGCCAGGGTCAAAGGGTGGCTGAGCAAACGGTGCGGGCGTGTATTCGCGCCGGCTGGGCGACGCCCTGGTTCCGCAATCCGCTGAAACCTGATTGGACGGTGTGCAAGCTCACAGACAGCGGCAAGGCCGTGGCGGAAAATGTCCGTCACCGGGAATTGGCCTGAGGACTTTAGGTTAGTTTTGTCTGTGACGGCGGTCACAGGTTGTTCTGTTCTTGGGGGTTGTCGAGTTTAGCGGGCAGCCTATGTTGTTTACATTCTATCCACTATGTTGAATCACATGCTTTTGGGAATTGCCGGGATAGAAGTAATTTCGGCTCGCCAGTCGGTGGTGGATTGCGGGCCGTCCGGCAATTGGAATGGATTCTGATCATATGACCGCGTCAGTAAAGTTTTGGGGGGTACGAGGCAGCATCGCTTGCCCGTCCCCGCAGCATCTTGGATACGGTGGCAACACCAGTTGTGTTGAGGTGGTGTTTCCCGACGAAGACAAATTGATCTTCGACTGCGGCACCGGGATTCACAATCTGGGTGCCGAATGCATTCGTGAGGGTGCAAAACATTCCAACATTCTGCTGTCCCACACCCATTGGGATCACATCAACGGGTTTCCATTTTTCGCCCCGGTTTTTCGCAAGGACCGGTCAATGAACATTTATTGTGGCCATCTACAAGACAAGGGTGGCATTGAACGGATCCTGGCAGATCACCTGGATCAGCCCTTGTTCCCGGTACCTCTGGAATTGATGGGTGCCACAAAAAATTTCATCGACTTCGAAGGTGGCGGTGCCGATTTTGTCGTGGGCAAGGGCATCAATGTCAAAACTGCAAAGCTTAATCACCCAGCAGGGGCCACTGGATATCGCGTCAAAAAGGGCGGAATTTCCATTTGTTACGTAACCGATACGGAACATCGGCCCGACAAACCCGACGAAGCCATCTTGGGGTTGATCGAGGGCGCAGATCTGGTGATTTACGACAGCACCTACACCGATGCCGAATTCCCAGACTTTGTCGGTTGGGGCCATTCCACTTGGCAAGAAGGTGTGCGCCTGTGCCAAGCCGCCAATGTGAAACAGATGGCAATCTTCCACCATGATCCGGCCCATGTGGATTCCTTTATGGCCGATGTGGAAGCGGAAGCGCGGCAAGTCTGGAACGGGACCTTTGTCGCTCGGGAACAGTTGGTTGTCAGGCTCGACTAACTCCTGTACCTGAACCGTCCAGTTCATTCATTTATTTGTGGAGCCTCCCAGCGTTGCGGGGCGGGCACCGAGTCAAAGGCACATGGTTTCACTGGGCTTCGATCTAAAATTCGGGGATCTATACGAACGATCGGGCTTGGAAAAGGTCGATCTGGAATTCGTTGGCTGGTTATCTGAAGCCCATCCAGAACTTGGCGAGGCTTTGGCCGCCGCCCGTAGAGCCCCTGACTCCCTTGATACCAAGGCAGAGTCGGATCTTATCTTGGCGCTTGCTCCCCACGTCGACGATTTTATCGCACGGCTGTTCGGAATTGAAGCGCAAGCCGCAGCATTGGCGGCGGAACATCATGCCCTGGCACCATTGTACGTTTGCAAACGAATGTTCGTACAGCGTCGTGCAGTAAAGCAGTACCGAGGCAAGCTGGACGAACTGACCACGGACGCGATGGCCCAGGTGGAGGCAACCCTGTCGCCTCATTTAGAGGTCAATATTGCCAGCCCGGGGGGCGAGCTTGCCTTTGCCCGATTGGTCGGGGAATGGCAGATCGACGAAGATGCTCACACTGATGGGTTGGAGGCGGCCGCTGCATATGCCGCCTGGGCGACCCTTTCCAAGCAAGGCCGGGACCGCCATGGCAACGGAATTCTGTTCAAAAATCCTGGCAAGGTTGACCCGGAAAATCTGCTGGAAGCTAAGGTTGGATCCGTTGATTCCCCAGGCACCGCCGTGGAGGCCTGGGCCTATTCCGGGGATCAATTGCGACGGCGGAACGGCTTTGGCCTGACCGACACCGGGTGCGGGCTGGACAAGGCCTTGGACCAAGCCAACTACTGCATTTTTTGCCACAATCAGGGCAAGGACTCGTGCTCCAAGGGACTGCGGGAAAAACCCACAAGCCCGGACCAGGCCGCCCCGTTCAAGAAAAGCCATTTTGGCGTCACCCTGTCGGGGTGCCCCTTGGAAGAAAAAATTTCCGAAATGCATACGGCCAAGGCTCAGGGCCTGTCTTTGGCGGCTTTGTCGATCATTGTGGCTGACAATCCCATGGTGGCTGCCACCGGCCATCGGATCTGCAACGATTGCATGAAGGCCTGCATTTTTCAGCGCCAGGAGCCCGTGGATATCCCCGAGGTGGAAACCCGCACCCTGAAAGACGTGCTGGCTTTGCCGTGGGGGTTCGAAATCTATTCCCTACTCACCCGTTGGAGCCCGATGGATTTCAATCGGCCAATCCCAAAGGCTGCCACCGGCAAACGGGTGTTGGTGGCTGGAACCGGGCCGGCTGGATTTTCCCTGTCCCACCATCTGATGAACGACGGCCATACGGTGGTGGCTGTTGACGGCCTAAAAATTGAGCCGCTGCCGGCGGAGATTTCCGGGATCGGCGTGGACGGAATACGGGTACCATTTGTCCCAATCGAAGATGTTGAGACCCTGTACGAAAACCTTGATGAACGGGTCATGGCGGGGTTTGGCGGGGTCGCCGAATACGGCATTACGGTGCGTTGGAACAAAAATTACTTGAAAGTCATTCGCCTGTTGTTGGAACGCCGCCGCCAGTTCGCCTTGCATGGGGCGGTGCGCTTGGGCGGGACCCTGACCGTCGATCAAGCCTTTGACGCCGGGTTTGACCATGTGGCCCTGGCCACCGGTGCCGGCAAGCCCACCGTGTTGCCGTTGCCAAACGGCCTGGCCCGCGGTGTGCGCGCCGCCAGTGATTTCCTGATGGCCCTTCAGCTGACTGGGGCGGCCAGGGCGGACACCATTGCCAATATGCAGTTGCGGTTGCCGGTGGTGGTCATCGGCGGCGGCCTGACGGCCATCGATACCGCCACCGAGGCCATGGCGTATTACCCGGTTCAGGTTGAAAAATTCTTGGACCGATACGAAGGCTTGTGCGCCGATCGCGGCGAAGATGCCGTGCGCGCCGCGTGGGATCCGGAAGAGCTGGGAATCGCCGACGAATTTCTGGCCCATGGCCGGGCCATTCGGGCCGAGCGGACAGCGGCAGCATCGGAACACCGACCGGCGGAAATTAGGGAACTGGTCCAAGGCTGGGGTGGGGTCACCATCGCCTATCGCAAGCGCATGATCGATTCCCCCAGCTACACCCTGAACCACGAAGAAGTCGGCAAGGCCTTCGAAGAAGGCATTCGCTTGGCTGAAGGGCTGACGCCTGTGGCCGTGGAAGTGGATGACAATGGTCACGCCGAGGCCATCACTTTGGCCAAACAGCAATACACCCGGGAAGAGCGGGAAGGGCATTGGATCGATACCGGAACGATCGAGCGTCTCCCCGCGCGGGCCGTCTTGATTGCCGCTGGAACCCAGCCCAACACCGTCTTGGCCCGGGAAGATCCGACCAACGTTCAGCTTGATGGCCGGTTTTTTCAGGCGATTGACGAAACTGGGTCAACCGTGTCCCCGGACCGCACCCGCAAACCGGATCAGGCCGAGGTTCTGTGTTCAATGCGTTCGGATGGTCGCGCCATCAGCTTTTTCGGCGACTTGCATCCATCGTTTGCCGGCAACGTGGTGGGCGCCCTGGCCAGCTCCAAACAAGGATATCCGGTGGTCTCGCGGATGTTGGATCAGGTTGATCCGTCCAATTCCACCGACGATGCGGCTTTTCTGGCTGGCCTCCATGATGGCTTGCGGGCCACGGTCCACGCGGTCAATCGCCTGGGCCCCACCATTGTCGAGGTGGTGGTACGGGCGCCACGGGCAGTTGCCCAGTTCCAGCCGGGGCAGTTTTATCGTCTGCAGAATTTCGAAACCTTGGCACCAAAAATCAATGGCACGACCTTGGCCATGGAGGGCATCGCCCTGACCGGTGCTTGGGTGGATAAGACCCGAGGCCTAATGGGACTGATTGTCCTGGAAATGGGCGGATCGTCGGACCTTTGCATTGCTCTGAAGCCGGGAGAGCCGGTGGTAATGATGGGGCCAACAGGGGAGCCCACCGATACACCAGCGGGGGAAACCGTGCTGTTGGCCGGTGGCGGTCTTGGCAACGCGGTGCTGTTTTCCATCGGCCGGGCGTTGCGGGCGGCGGGCAGCAAGGTGTTGTATTTTGCCGCCTATCGCACCCCAGAGGATCGCTTCAAGGTGGAGGAAATTGAAGCCGCCTCTGACGTGCTGATTTGGTGCTGCGACACCGGCCCGGGGTTCACCGCCGATCGGCCCCAGGACAAAGTGTTCGTCGGCAATGTGGTCCAGGCAATGCAGGCCTATGGGGCAGGGGATTTGGGGGACGGCGCCATTTCCATGAGCGACATCGATCGCATTGTTACCATCGGCTCGGATCGCATGATGGAGGCTGTGGGCCAGGCGCGCCATACGGTTTTGGCCCAGTACCTGAAACCCGACCACGCCGCGATCGCATCAATCAATTCGCCCATGCAGTGCATGATGAAAGAAATTTGTGCCCAATGCCTGCAGCCCCATTTGGACCCGGAAACGGGGGAGCGAACAGCGGTGTTTTCGTGCTTCAATCAGGATCAAAATTTGGATCACGTGGACTTCCCAGCTCTGCGCCAACGTTTACGGCAGAATTCAGTACAAGAAAAACTAACCGCCCTGTGGGTCGACAAATGCTTGGTCGCATTGGAGGTTCGCTAGCGCCTCGAATTGTTGGCCCTATGTTCGGTGCGGGATTAGCCGTGTGGATATCTTAAATACTTGTGTGTTATTATGGGGTTAGGTTTACTTTCAACGCAACGTGGACGCACCTATGGCGACCTATGACTTCGGCCTGCTGACCATTCTTATTGTGGAAGACAATGGCTACATGCGGCGCATGCAACGCATGTTGCTGCAAGCCTTGGGCGTTGGAAACGTTATCGAAAAATCCGACGGGGGCGAGGCGATCGAATTCCTCCGCAAAGTGAAAGAAAACCCAACGGAAGCTGGGGTAAGCTCGGTGGACCTGATGATGTCCAATTGGCAGATGGAGCCCATCGATGGTGCCATGTTGCTGAAATGGGTGCGGCGGTCAAAAGAATCTCCTAACCGGTTTATGCCGTTCGTGATGGTGTCCGGGTACGGCGACGTGGCAAAGGTGGGCGAGGCGCGGGATTTGGGGTCGACAGAATTCGTTGCAAAACCCTATTCCGTGGGCCAATTGTTGACCAGACTGATGTTGGTGGTGGGCAGTCCCCGCCAATTCGTGCTGTTGGACACGTATTTTGGACCCGATCGCAGGCGCCGATCAGCGGCACCCCCGGGCAAAAACCGTCGCATCATGCCGGAAAGCGAAATCGAGATAATCCATGACGACTCCTGAAAACGGCGCAGCACAGTCCACCCGGCCAAAAACCAAGGTCCGGTATTTCCGCATCCGCAACAGGCTGAAAGCCAAGTCCGCTGGCGCCGGCCCCCAAGACGGCCCACCGCAATTGGCGGGGGGTGCCTTGGAAAAGGCCATGAAGGAAATGAAGCAGGCAGAAGAGGATTATCCCGATTGGGTGCTGAAGACCCTGACGGAATTGACGGCTGATCAAAAAGCGATGGTGGCCAGCGATGACAAAGGCGTCCGCCATAAAATCCTGAAAAAGATTGGCAATGTTGCCCATGAATTGAAGGGCCAAGGCGGTACCTTTGGCTATCCATTGATTTCGATTTTCGGTAAATCCCTGAACGAAATGACGTTTGGCGCAGTGGATGTTGGCGACAACCAGTTGGAACTGGTGAAATCCCACATCGATCTGATGCGGGCCGTTATCAATGACCGCATTGCTGGCGACGGCGGCGAAATCGGCCAAGCGCTGGTCGCTTCACTTCAGCAGGCCATCAAGAAGTACACCTAGTCAAAGGCCAAGGGCGCTGAATATGACGGACAGGCTCATCATTGGAATTACTGGTGCTTCCGGCGTTGCCTATGGCCTGCGGGCCCTAGAGGCATTGGCCCAAACACCCATCGAAACCCACCTGGTGATGACCAAACCGGCCGAAATCACCTTGGCGTCGGAATCGGATCGCAAGGTTGCTGACGTACATGCCCTGGCCGATGTGGTGTACAGCCCAGACGATATCGGTGCGGCGATCGCCTCGGGCTCGTTCCAGACAATGGGAATGCTCGTGGCCCCCTGCACCGTGCGCAGCCTGTCTGAAATTGCCACCGGTGTGACTACCGGCCTGCTGACACGGGCCGCGGATGTGGTGCTGAAAGAACGCCGACGGTTGGTGCTTATGGTGCGCGAAACACCGGTCCATTTAGGTCATTTGCGATCCATGACGGCGGTGTCCGAAATGGGGGCGATTGTTTTCCCGCCGGTCCCGGCGTTCTACCAATGGCCAGCCAGTATCGACGAAATGGTCGATCAAACGGTGGGTCGGGTGCTGGATTTATTCCCCATCGACCACGATCTTGTGCGACGGTGGGGGGAGCCCCAAGCGGACACAGGGTCGACTGTTCGGGCATTTCCGGGGCGACGGACCAGAGACTGAAAGACGGCGGAAAAGAGTTTGAAAATGTCATTACGAATCCGGATCATAAGGGCTGTGGCTTCGACCGTTGTCCTCGTGGCGGCGGCGGTGACCGGCACTGGACCAGCCTTCGCCGGATATTTGGATGGCTTAGAGGCCTATCAGCGGGGCGATTTCACAACTGCGATGGAAGAATGGTCCTTGTCGGCGCGGCGCGGGGATTTCCGTGCCCAGTTCGGGGTGGGAATTCTGCAATTGTACGGCCGGGGCACAGACCGCGACCCCATCAGCGCGGTGGGATACTTCCGCGAGGCTTCAGCCCGGGGACACCCAGAGGCGCGCTATGCCTTAGGCGTGATGTACCAGGACGGAACCGGGGTCACCCAGGATTTGAGGGAAGCCGCCAGGCTGTACGAAATGGCAGCGTGGCAAGGCATGGCAAAGGCCCAGAACAATTTGGGAATCCTTTACATCCTGGGCAAGGGCGTCGAAGAGGACCCAGTGTTGGCCCACGTTTGGTTTGCGTTGGCCGAACGGGCAGGGGAAGAAGCGGCAATCAGCAACCGTGAACGGGTGGCAATCCAGTTGTCGTCCGCCCAGATGGCCGAAGCTCAGCGCATGACGGCAGCCTGGAAGCCAACCGCGATCCCTGAGCCGCCTCCGGAAATAGAAGGTGACCCAGAGCCAGAACCAGCGGAGAGGCCTCGGGTGAATCTTGAAGATTTGGGTCCACCGGCTGTTCCGGCAGCCGATCCCCCGGCAGCGGGCGCACCTGCACCTCCACTTTTGATAATTCCCGCCCCATAAGGCATTCGGGTTCTAGCGCGCTTAGACCCCTAGGTATTTCGCGATCACCTTGGGCTGGTCACCAAGTTCCGAAGGTGTTCCCCGCCAAACCAGCCGGCCTTTGTGCAGGATCCCATAGCGGTCCGAAAGCGCCCCCAAGGGCCCCAGATGTTTGTCGATTGCCAGAATTGCCAGCCCCTGGTCTTTGAGCTCGGCCAATATCTGCCAAATCAGTGTCCGAACTGTGGGGGCCAGCCCTTCCGTGGCTTCATCCAAAATCAGCACCTTGGGGTTGGTCATCAGGGCGCGACCGATGGCCAACATTTGTTGTTCGCCGCCGGACAGCGTCTCTCCCATACTCTTCACACGGTCGCCCAGGGTTGGCAGCAGGGCGAAAACCCGGTCCATGGTCCACGGATTGGTGTGGTGATGAGGATTGGCCGCGAAGGCGTCCAAGTTTTCTGCCACGGTCAGGTTCGGGAAGATGCGGCGCCCCTCCGCCACCAAGCCAATGCCTGATTGGGCAATGATGTGAGTGGGCGCTCCGCAAATTTCGCTGCCATTCAGCAATATTGACCCGTGCACCCATCCCGCTATCCCCATGATCGCCCGTACAGTCGTCGTCTTGCCCATACCATTCCGGCCAAGCAACGATATGAATTCTCCTGCGCCTATGGACAGGTCGATCTGATCGATAATTTGCGTTTTGCCATAACCGCCAGACACCCCGGCAAGCTCCAGCATGGGAGGATGATCGGCCTTCATGGGGTTACGCTTCCCCCAGATAGGCGTGTTGGACAATCGGGTTTTGTCCTATTTCTTGGGGGGTTCCTGTGGCAACGATTTTGCCCTCGACCAGCACCGATATGCGGTCACTAAGGGCGAAAACAGCATCCATATCGTGCTCTATCAGGACAATGGTGCGTTTCGGTCCGGGCGTACTATTTGCCCGAATTTTTCGAATATAGGTCAGCATGTGGGTGGTTTCATCCGCCCCCAGGCCCGCCAAAGGTTCATCCAACAACACCAATATTGGGTCTGACGACAGGGCGATCGCCACGTCGAGTTTTCGCTGATCTGCATGGGAAAGATCCCCGGCTGGGGCGTCCATGACTTGCCTAAGACCGGCTTGGCCTAACAGTTTGTCGACTCTATCGGTCACGTCCTCGGTCAGTGCCTTCGTCCACCACCCAGCGCTCAATCCAAGGGCGGCCCGCACCCCAAAGGCGACGTTTTCGGCAACGGTCAAATCGGGAAATACGCTGGGGATTTGCCAGGATCGCCCAACCCCCATTTTGCTGCGGGTATGGATGGGCCGATGGGCGACATTTTGGCCAAAAACGTGTATTTCGCCGCTATTTGGTGTCAAAATACCCATTATTTGGTTGATTAACGTGGTTTTTCCGCTGCCGTTTGGCCCGATTAACGCGTGGATTTCGCCGGTCTCAAGGATCAAATCGATCCCATCATTGGCTGCCACACCGCCAAATTGCTTGTGTAAACCGATAATTTCCAGGGCCGGGCTAGACATTGGTGCGGGCCCTGAACAAGCCTGAAATTCCGCCGCGGTTGGCCAGAACCACCAGGATCAAAATCGGCCCGAAAATGATGCGCCAGTGCTCGGTAAGCTGGGACAGAATTTCCTCCAAACCCACCACAGCCAATGCCCCAAAAAGCGGCCCAAACAGGGTGCCGGCACCCCCCAGCAACACAATCACCACCAGTTCTGCAGAATGGGTCCAGGCGGCAAGGGCAGGGCTTACATAGCCTCCTTGATTGGCCAACAAAGCCCCCGCCAGGCCGCAAACGGCCCCAGCCAAGGCAAATGCGGCCAGTCGGTATCGATATGTTGGGACACCAAGGGCCTCCAGACGCGTCTCATTGGATTTTGCCCCACGAATGACCGCCCCAAACGGCGATTGCATCAGGCGGTGGGAACCGGCCAAAGCCAGAACAAGCAATCCCAGAACCACGTAGTAAAGCACCGGGCCAGACGATAAATCGGCGGGCCCCAGTGTGGAATACATGGGCAGAGTCATGCCGTCGTCGCCTCCCAGGGGCTCCAGCGCGACGCCCAAGGAAAACAGCATTTGGCCAAAGGCCAAGGTGATCATGATGAAATAGACCCCCCGGGTGCGCAGGCTGACGGCACCAATGATTATGGCGGCAATGGCGGCGGCAAGGGTGGCGATTGGTAACTGGACAAAGGCGGTGGCAAGCCAACCGCCCTGGGCTTCGGCCGCCCGCATCGACATGATCGCCACGGAGTAAGCGCCGATGCCAAGGAATCCGGCATGGCCAAAGCTTGGCATATTGCCATACCCCAAAATCCAATTCAGGCTGACGCCTGCCAGGGCCAAGATCATCATTTTGGACAGCAAAAAGACGTAGAAGGTTTGCCCAGCCAGTGCTGAAAAAACCGGGGCTGCCGCCAAGGCGATCAGCAAGGCAATCGCCCACCGGCTTGCGGGCGTCGTCGGCGTCATTGGCCGGGGGCGGGGAACAATCCCCGGGGTCGGATGGCCAACACCACCACCATGGTCAGGTAGATCAGGGTGGTCGACAGTGCCGGAGCCACGGCATCAGCAATCTGATCAGACAAAAGCGCATCCAGCACTCGGGGCAAGAACGCGCGCCCAACGGTGTCGATCAAGCCTACGCCCAACGCGGCGACGAAGGCGCCTCGGATTGATCCAATCCCGCCAATCACCACGACGACAAACGCCAGCACCAAAATGTCTTCTCCCATGCCCGCATAGACCGATCGCAGGGGCGCCGCCAACAGCCCGGCCAGGGCCGCCAAAGCCGCGCCCAAACCGACGATGCCGGTGAACAGCAGCTTGATATCGACACCCAATGCCTGGGCCATTTGCTGGTCGCTGGCTCCTGCCCGGATACGCATTCCGGTGCGGGTGCGGGACACCAGAACGTACAGGAACGCGGCCGCGGCTAATCCCGTCACCAACACCGCCAATCGGTATGCCGGATACGGAACGCCGGGGATGATGTTGACTTGGCCCACCAACCAAGACGGCACGGCAATGGACAGTCCGGCCGGCCCCCAAACCATCAAAACCAATTCGTTGAAAAACAAAATCAGCCCAAAGGTGGCCAAAACCTGGTCCATGTGATCGCGGTGGTATAGGCGCCGGAAAATCAGAACTTCCAACGCCATGCCGACGGCGGCGGTGGCGGCCAACGCCAGCAGGGCACCAACAATGAAGGAACCGCTCCATGGGATGAACGTGGCGGCGAAATACGCCCCCACCATGTACAGGGATCCGTGGGCCAAGTTGACGAAGTTCATGATCCCGAACACCAGGGTCAGTCCAGCCGCCAACAGGAACAATAGAACCCCCAGTTGGACTCCGTTCAGGGCCTGTTCAAACACCAAAGTCATCATTCGACCGGTGGCCTATGGCTGCATGGAGCAGTCTTTGGCATAGGGATCAACGTGATCCGAATAGACCACGTCGACAATGCGGGTGGTGAAGGCGCCGTCGGCGTCCCGCACCACTTCGCGCAGGAAGAAATCCTGAATGGGAAAATGGTTTTCACCAAACGAAAATTTGCCCCGGACGGATTGAAAATCGGCGCGGGCCAACGCTTGGCGCAACCCATTCAAGTCTTCCAAATCCCCCTCCACCGCCTCGACCGCGCTGCGGATCAGCATGGCGGCGTCATACGCCTGGGCCGCATAAAACGACGGATAGCGCCCATATTTGGCGCGGAAATCGCCGACGAATTTTTGATTGGCCGGGTTGTCCATGTCCGGCGACCAGGACTGAGTCATTTGGGTACCTTCCACCAGTTCACCGATTTGCGGCAGGTTCAGGGCGTCGATGCTGAAGGTCGAATACAAGGGGATTTCCCCAAGCAACCCGGCCTGGGAATACTGCTGAAAAAATTGGGTGCCAAAATTTCCTGGGTAGAACACCCAGACGGCCTCTGGGGACGCCGCACGAATGTTGGCAAGCTCGGCGGCGAAATCCAATTGGTCGGGGAATTGGGTCAAGGTTTTGTCTGCGATCTCCCCCTGGAAGGTGCGCTCGACCCCCGCAATCATGTTGCGCCCAGCGGCGTAATTCGGGGCCATGACGTAAACAGTGCTGACCTGATCGTTCAGAACTTCGCCCATAGCCATGGTGGTTTGGTCATTTTGCCAGGACGTGGAAAAGAAGTTTCGATTGCATGCCTCCCCCGCCAATTGTGACGGCCCGGCGTTTGCCCCAATCAGGAAGACATCGTTGTCGGTCGCGGCCTGATAGGACGCCAGCAAGACATTCGACCAGATAAACCCGCTGACGAAATGCACCTTGTCCCGCTGGACCAACCGTTCGGTTTTTTGGCGACCGATGCTTGGGTCAACCGCGTCGTCTTCATAGGACACCGAAACATCAAGTCCGCCCATGGTCCGGCCCATGTGGTCCAGGGCAAGCTCGAAGGCGTCGCGCATGTCGGCCCCGATGACCCCGGTGCCGGTGGTCAAGGTTGTGACAAAGCCGATGCGCACCTGGTCGGGCTGGTTTGGTGGACCGGTGACCCAAAAGACCAGGGCGGCCACAGCCAGAGCCGCCAAAATTCCAATGCCTCGAAGGTTCATGCCTATCCCTGTTGCGTCGCGGTCGGTGGGGCGGGGATACTAGCACCGTTCAGCCACCCATGGGGTGGCCGCCGATGTTGGCCGGGCTTTACAAAGTGCGTCTGATCGGTTTTTAGTTTGCCCATGAAAAAATCAGCACAGCGTACCAACTTCGTCGGCCTTGCAATGGGTTTCGCAGGCCTTTTATTCGCCGGTATGACCGGAAGCGTCCAGGCCGCCCCCATGACCGGGCCTGAATTCGATAAAACCATGATCCTGTCAGAGGCTGGCGACGGCCCGGGGTATTCAGTCGGGCAGTTCGCTGGTTGTGCGAATGATCGCATCCAGGCCTTGGTGGCCGCCGGGGAACGCCCGCGTTCCACACCAGATGTTTCGGGGGAGATGACCGGGGAAGGGTTCTTGGTGACGGTCCCAGGGGAGACCACGGATATTTTGTTTCAATTTATCACGTTAGACGGCCACCCAGGTGCGCTGCTTCTGGACGTCATCTCGATCGCCGGCGCCAAAGCCACTTCGTTCAACGACAAAGTGAACGCCATTAGCGTCCTGGTTCCGAACTGTATTTGAAAACCCCCGCGGATGGCGAGGGCGGCGGATAGCTTCTAGTTAGCTGCCGCCGTCGATGCGGCCGGCTTCTTTCAGCGCCACTTCCCGGGCAGCCATCCAGATTTTGGCCAGATAGGCCAAGCCGCCCATGACGGCGAGGGTGAAAACAATAATCGCAATCAGAAGAAACAATTCGTTCATCGGTTCACGCCCGCATTAAAAGTTCAAAAAAACCCAGGAATTGCTGGTTCCTGCCGCTGATTTCTCAGCACCGAGCCCAATCTTCACCACCTAGGCGAAAAAATCAATCACCATGGTGGCTCAAGAGCACCCATGGGCCTCAGATAACGCCAAAAGCACCAAACTTCCGGCGGAAAAATCCAAATTATCCTGATGGGATTCCAGATATTGGATCACCGTCACCATCAGTCCGGGGTTTGTGGCCTCTTCCGGCAAACACACCAGGGGCTGAATTCTGCCCCAATCAATTAGGGTCTGATGGCTGTCCAACACCCCAAGCAAAAAAGCTTCGCATAAAATAGGGTCGGCGCAGGTGACAGCTAAATCAATTCCGGTGCGAAACCTGGGCAAAACCGAGGTTACTGGCGCCCCATCTTGGGTGCAGGGCAGGGCGCTTTCCAAGGCGATCAGGGCGAGGCTTCCCGCACTGCTCTCCGGCAAGCTGTTTTCGGTACGATCAAGAAATGCCCGAACCAATCCCCACATCAAGTTCATACCAAGATCGGCGGGGGGGCACACGGTTGCGGGGAGCTGATACCAGCCTTCAAGGGTCGCGTGGGAGTCCAACAACGCCACAAGAAATTCGTCACAGACGACGACATCCTGGCAGTTCAAAATTAGATCCTGGCCGGAATACACTTGGCGGGCCTCCGCCGATGGCATTACGGCGAATGCAGTGAATCCAAACACAAGTGCCGCCAACAGTGATCGTTTCATTCTTTCCTCCAACCCCCGCAATCTGTGAATCGTACCGGGGTTGCCGGGTCGGGGCAATACGCTGTGGCCAATCATGTTGATGGTTCGGGCTTGAAGCCCGGATGGCACCGGGTGTAGGGAGTTCCACAGATACTTTGGAAAGACGTTTAGATGCTCGACAATAACGGCCTGATCATTGTTCGTCCCGCCGCCGAGGTTGCTATTAAATCCCGGCGAACCCGGCGCAAGTTCGAAAAGATTCTGCGCGGAAATATAAAGCATGCCCTGCGCAGCGTCGGGGCCACGGCGGTCATGCGCCAAGATTTTGGTCGCCTGTATCTGACCACCCAAGACCCCAAAGCGGCCATGACCGTACTGCCCCGGGTATTCGGCATCGGCACCTATTCCTTGGTCGAGGCCGAATGCCCGCCAACGGTGGAAGACATTATTGCCACGGGCCTGGAAAAATTCGCCGAGCGTCTAAAGGGCAAAACCTATGCCGTGCGCGCCAAAAAAACTGTGCAACTGGGATTTTCTACCCAGTCGATTAACGAACAACTTGGCGCGGCTCTGAACCCATTTGGCACGGTCAACCTGACCAAACCCGACATCACCGTTCATGTGGAAATTGGTGCCGACAATTGCACCCTGTTCACTGACCGCCGCCGGGGTGCCGGTGGATTGCCGGTGGGTGTTGGCGGCAAGGCGGTCGCTTTGATGTCTGGTGGCTTTGACAGCCCGGTGGCAGCGTGGCGGATCATGAAACGCGGCATTGCTCTGGACCACGTGTTTTGCAATTTGGGCGGCGGTGCCTACGAACGCATGGTGCTTCAGGTCACCAAGGTCCTGAATGACGCCTGGGGGTTCGGCCATAATTCCCGGCTCCATGTGATCGATTTTGATGGCCCGGTTCGGGATCTAAAAGCTTCGGGCCGCCCGGAATATTCCCAGGTCATGTTGAAGCGCCTGATGTATCGGGCCGCCAGTGCTATCGCCCGGGAAACCGGGGGCGAAGCCATCGTTACCGGCGAGGCTTTGGGCCAGGTGTCGTCTCAGACATTGGGAAATTTGCAGGCGATTGAGCCTGCGGCCTCGGTGCCGGTGCTGCGGCCGCTTGTTGGGTTCGACAAACAAGAAATCGTCGATGCCGCTGGGGACATTGGAACCGCAGCACTTTCGAAGCGGGTCAAAGAATACTGCGGCATTGCGCCGGGTCGGCCCGTGGTCACCAGCACCCGGGCGCGGCTGGAACATGAAGACCAGAAATTGGATCGGGCGATTCTCGATCAAGCAGTGGCCACACGCAAAATCATCGATTTGAACCAAGTGACATCAGCCGACATGCGCCAGCCCTACATCTACATGGATCGGATTCCCGACGGCGCGCTGGTGATTGATTGTCAGACGCCGGATCACTTCCAGGATTGGCATGTGCAAGGTGCGCAAAACAAGGACCCGGTGGCGCTGATGGATTCTTTGGGGCGCCTGGATAAAGCGCCGACCTATGTTGTGTATTGCGCCCACGGGATGCATTCCGCCGGGGTCGTCGAAGTCATGCAACAAAGTGGCTTCGAGGCCTATGCTTTCGAAGGTGGCCTTAGCGCCGTGAAGCAGTATGTGGCGGACCGCGCCGCCTAAAGGAGGGCGTCAGAGGTGGCCAGTGTGACACCGGCGGCGGCCATCTCGGATTCCGCAGTGGTCTTGGAGCCATCCAGGTCGATCGCCCGGCAGACATCGGTCAACACTGTCGCGGCAAATCCATTGGTCACCGCATCCAAAGCTGACCATTTCACGCAAAAATCCAGGGCCAGACCACACAGGGTGACGTGCTTTATGCCCCGATCGCGCAGATATCCGGCCAGGCCGGTGGAGGTCTGGCGGTCATTTTCCTGGAAGGCTGAATAGGAATCGATCGAAGGGCGAAAGCCCTTGCGCACGATCAAGTCGGCTTGTGTAGTGTCCAAGTCGCCATGAAATTCTGCGCCATCGGTGCCTTGAATGCAGTGGTCGGGCCACAAAACCTGGGGGCCGTAGGCGGCCTCGGTCAGGGCATAGGGGGACGCCCCAGGGTGGGCTGAGGCAAAGGACGAATGGCCCGCTGGATGCCAATCTTGGGTCAGAACGGTGGCGGAAAACCCAGAGCCCAGGCGATTAACGGTTGCCACGATTTCCTCGCCCCCCGGCACCGCCAGGCCGCCGCCCGAGCAAAAATCATTTTGCAGGTCGATGATCAACAACGCTGAATTTTCGGGCGGGGATTTGGGCATTTGGGCTCCGTGGGATGGGCCTTAAATCTATGCTAAGTGGCGGGCCCATACCATGTGCCACACCGTTTTCCTTTGCACTCAGCCTAGATTCAGCACATAAACCGCCAGCGGATGGGCGTCTGATGCCGATACCGGCCGGACCCATCTTCCCGGAACCAACACTGACTTTGATTGAAGGGGCCTTGCGGCCGCCGCGTATGCAGATTCGAAACATCGCCATTATCGCCCATGTGGACCACGGCAAAACCACCCTGGTGGATGCTCTGTTGGCCCAAAGCGGGACTTTTCGCGCCAATCAACAGGTGGCGGAACGGGCCATGGATTCCAATGTGTTGGAGCGCGAACGCGGCATCACGATCTTGGCCAAATGCACATCGTTGGTGTGGAA
Source organism: Alphaproteobacteria bacterium (assembly GCA_018658465.1). GTDB lineage: Bacteria > Pseudomonadota > Alphaproteobacteria > UBA2966 > CAIVPW01 > JABHVE01. The sequence continues at coordinate 12,360 of JABHVE010000014.1, read as the reverse complement.
TAATGTTCGCATTAACATCGTCGATACCCCGGGACACGCCGATTTCGGCGGCGAAGTGGAACGGATTTTGTCCATGGTCGACGGCGTGGTGGTGTTGGTGGATTCGGCGGAAGGTGTTCTTCCGCAAACCAAATTCGTTACCGGTAAGGCACTGCGGTTGGGATTGAACCCGATTGTAGTCATCAACAAAATTGACCGCTCTGATTCCCGCCCCGACGAAGTGCTGAACGAAATTTTTGACCTGTTCGTGGCCTTGGAGGCCAACGAAACCCAACTGGATTTTCCCGTGCTTTATGCCTCGGGACGATCTGGATGGGCCGACGAAGAACGCGATGGCCCGCAAAAAGATTTAGGCCCGCTTTTCGATTTGGTGGTGCGCCATGTGCCAGAGCCCACCGTGGAGCTGGACCAGCCGTTCAAAATGCTTGTGACCACGTTAGAGTCCGATGCGTTTTTGGGCCGGGTTTTGACGGGGCGAATTTTGTCGGGGTCCATCACGCCGAATGTCACCGTCAAGACGTTGACCCGGGATGGCAAGGAAGTCGAACAAGCCAGGATCACCAAACTGTTGGCTTTTCGCGGCCTGGAACGGATCGCCCAAGATCGCGCAGACGCTGGCGACATCGTTGCCATCACCGGGTTTAAATCCGCCAGCGTGGCCGACACCCTGTGCGACCCAAAGGTGACAGAGCCGATCGCGGCGGAACCCATTGATCCACCCACACTGGCCATGACATTTTCGGTCAACAATTCACCCTTGGCCGGACGCGAAGGATCGAAGGTCACCAGCCGCATGATCCGTGCCCGCCTGGCCCAAGAGGCCGAGGGCAATGTTGCCATCCAGGTGAGTGAAACCGATTCCGCCGACAGTTTTGAAGTTGCCGGGCGTGGGGAACTTCAGCTTGGGGTGCTGATCGAAACCATGCGCCGAGAAGGCTTCGAAGTCGCGATCAGCCGGCCCAGAGTGCTGTATTCCACCGACCCAAAAACCGGCCAGCGATTGGAACCCATCGAAGAAGTCATCATCGATGTGGACGAAGAGCATTCGGGGACCGTGGTCGAAAAAATGGCCGAGCGCAAAGGCGAGATGCAGAACATGGCGCCCTTTGGCGCCGGCCGCCAGCGGCTGGTGTTCCATGCCCCATCACGGGGGCTGATTGGCTACCACGGGGAGTTCCTCACCGACACCCGGGGCACCGGCGTAATGAACCGGCTGTTCTTGGAATATGGCCCGTATCGGGGAGAGATCACTGGCCGCCGCAGCGGCGTGTTGGTGTCCACCGCAATGGGGACGGCGGTACCGTTCGCATTGTGGAACCTGGAAGACCGCGGTGACATGTTCATCGACCCGGGTGTTGATGTTTACCAGGGGATGATCATTGGCGAGCATTCCCGATCCAACGATCTGGATGTGAACCCTTTGAAGGCCAAACAGCTCAGCAACATTCGCACCACGTCAAAAGACGAAGCCGTGCGCCTGACAACGCCGCGCAAGCTGAGCCTAGAGGCAGCCATCGCCTATATCGACCGTGACGAGCTTGTGGAAGTGACGCCGAAATCCGTCCGCCTGCGCAAGCGGTTGTTGTTGCCCCACGAACGCAAACGGGCGTCCAAAATAATGGCCGAGGGCTAAGGTGCGCCGATGCGGCCCAGTTCTGCGACCGCCCCGGAGTATTCAAAATAGCTGGTAACCCCGGTGGCCAGGGTTTGCTGAAAGTAATCCCGGGCTTGGGCAACGTCGCCTTGGGCCAAATAATACTGCCCCAAATAAAATGTTACTTCTGCCATACGTTGGGCCTGGGTCTGGAATTCCGAGGCGACCCCGTACGCCCGCAATGCTTCCGGGGTTATGAATCCCAGGTACAACGCCGCCACCGGACCTGGCCAGATCGAGAAAACATTCACCGGCTGAGCCACGAACCGATTGGTGCTATCGGAAATTTCTTGCATATTCGCTGCGAGCTCGCTTGAGGCGTCCAGCCCCAGGTGGTTCGCCGCCAGATAGGACCAAATGGCATTGAACATCCGGGTGGCGTCGGACACTTGCTCGTCCAGAACCGCCAGGGCGTGATCCCGATTGGTTAGATCGAACCGGCCCAAATTAAACGCCGCATAACCACGGCTGCGCAGAGCCGAAGTGTTGAACGCTTTCTGATCCAAAATCACCGTGTAGTCGGCCACTGCGGCTTCGTAATTCATCAACTTCGCATAGCCCCGAGCGCGCCTGGAAAATGCGTCTAGATTGGTGGCGTCCAGCGCAATGCTTGATGTGTAGTCGGCCACAGCCAAGGCGAATTCATCCAAGTTTTCATAAGCCAGAGCGCGATTAAAATAGGCCGTGGGGTTGTCGAGCTCAAAGGCGATCAGAGTGTCAAAATCTTCGATGGCTTCGGCAAATCGGCCAAGGCTGATAAAGGCTCGACCGCGCTCGAACAGGGCATCCCCGTTGTTTTGATCCAAATCTAAGGCCTGGGAAAAATAGGCCAGGGCCTTTTCGTAATTGCCTAATCCATACTGAGTTTGCCCATCAATCACGGCTTCGCCAGCTTCAACCGCGCCAATGCGATCGCTCTGGCCCGATGCTTTCAGGGCTTCCAACAAATTCAGGCGGACTTCCAAATACCCCGGGTCCAAATCAAGGGCGGCCTGGAAATCGTTGGCGGCACTGACATGGTCGCCAATCCCCACATAGGCCAATCCGCGCTGGTTCAAAATGTAGGGATCGTCGGGGCGGTCGGCCAAGGCAAGGTCAAAGTCGGGGAGGGCCTCGAGAAACCGGCTGAGCACGTTCAAGGCCACGGCTCGGCCACGCAATGCCTGGGGCAATCCGGGGGAAACCGCCAAGGCCTGGGTGTAGGCACCAACCGCGTCTTCCGGGCGTTCCATAACGGTGAAAATAATGCCGCGATTGTTGTGGGCACCGGCCAGAACGCTTGGCTCCAGTTCCCCCGTCGCAATTGCTCCATCAATCAGGTCCAAGGCCCCCTGCAAATCGTTGCGCTGAAACGCTGTGATTGCGGCGTCCAAATCTGCCATGGCATCGGCGGCAGCCGTCGATGGCAGCGCGGGCACCATGAAGGCAACAAGGATCAGTGCGGCTAACCCGCCGACCAGCTGATTCCGAACCTTTGCAAACATTCCGCGCTTCCTTCTCTTTATCCGGTTAGCCTTCGGCCCCATTTTGGAACGGGGCCACATACAGTTCCCACATTTCCACGGACAATGTTTTGGCCCGTTCTAGCTCCGGCGGCGACAGCTGTTCTTCGATGGTGGACAAGCTTCGGGCCGCGCCCCCGTATTCCTGAACCGCAGCCAGACGATACCACGCATATGCCTGGACATAATCGCGGGGAACCGTGATTCCGTTTTCGAACAAAATCCCCATGCTGAACTGGCCCCCAGCATTGCCGCCCTCGGCTGCGGCGCGGTACCACTTTGCCGCTTCGCGATTATTTCGCTCGACGCCGCGCCCGGCCAAATACAGCGATCCAAGGCTGACCTGGGCGTCCGAATGCCCCTGATTCGCGGCCAATGCGTAAAGCCGGGCCGCTTCGTCGTAACTCCGTTGGGTATAGCGGCCAATCTCGTAAAATGCCCCCAATTTGAATTGCCCCTGGGCATCGCCTTGGTCCGCTGCCATTCCGTACAGGCGCATGGCTTCGTCCATGTCTGTGTCGAACCCCCGGCCCTGTTCGTACAACGCACCCAGTTTCGAATAGCCATCGGCTTGGCCCAGTTCGGCGGCGCGGAGATAGGATTCGGCGGCCTTGGGGAAATCTTCGAAAACCCCCAATGAATTTTCGTACATCAAGCCAATTTGGATCAGTGCCCGTGCGTCACCGTCCACTGCCTGGGCCTGCCAGAATTCCAGAGCCGCGTCGTAATCTTCGGCTGCAAATGCCGCCTCGGGATCGCCACCATAGGGGACCGTGCGGATGGCAATTGTCGACACAACGGCGACGCCGCCGATCAGGAAAGCCCCGATCAGCCACACAAATATCTTATCGGATCGCAATTTCAGCTCCGTCGATTTGGCTCCAATGGGTATCCTACAGCATTCGGTGGTCGGGCGCGGGCACCGTCGATTTTTTTAGAAGGGAACTTTTTGATGGCCGACGACCCGATAATCCCGCAACTGCCAGCCGACATGAGCCAGTCATTGATGCTGCTGCGTGCCAGCCATGATCTGTACCAAGGGTTCTTGGATGCCTTGCGTCAAAACACCGACGATCTTGGTGATCCCGATTTGCCGGGGCTTTTTAAAGAGCTCAACGCAGCGCTGACCGGGTTCGCCCCGCGCGATATGGAAATACGCCGCCTGTTGTCGCGGTTCGATAATCCCACGGCCTAAATTTTGGGCAGAAAATATGGTGCCGGCTGGAGGAGTCGAACCCCCGACAACCTGATTACAAATCAGGTGCTCTACCAACTGAGCTAAGCCGGCCAAGGGCGGCTATAGCACATGGCGGCGGTGACGGTGAAGGTCATCGCGAACGCGCCGTCGCCTGGGTGCCTCAGTCTACAGGGGCAACAATCCCTTAATATTTGAGGGTTACCGTATCCTTTCGATCCTCTGGGGGGGGGATGCCAACCGATTTGGTCTGAGAGTTCCTGCCCGCGATGATTCCGACACGCTCCCATCTTGATCCAAGACTTTTGATTACCTCGGCTGTCGTCGTTGCCGGGCTGGTCTTTTTCGTGGATTTGTCTTTGCCATTGGGGGTGGCGGGCGGAGTCCCCTATGTGGCTTTGGTCATGGTGGGGTGGTGGTTTCCCCAAAAAAGAGCCGTTCTAGTACTGGCTGCCATTGCCACTGGCCTGATTGTCGCCGGGTACTTGCTGTCGCCCCCGGGCGGAGTGGCCTGGGTGGTGGTGATGAACCGCATGTTGGCTGGATTTGCCGTTTGGGCCGCCGCAACACTTGTGACCGTCGTGCGGGTTTCCCAAGAACGCAACGCTGCCGAATCGGCCAACGTCGCCAAATCAAAATTTTTGCTGTCCATGAGCCACGAGTTGCGCACGCCCCTGAACGCGATTTTGGGGTTTGGCCAAATGCTGCAAGCCGGGGTTTACCAGCCCTTGAGCAAACCCCAAGACGAGGCCATCGAGCATATTTTGGATTCTGGCACTCATTTGATGGGGCTGATCAACGGCCTGTTGGATCTAGCCCAGATCGAATCCGGCACCCATGATTTGGAGGTCTCGGATGTGGATCCGGGCCAAGTCATCCATGAATGTGCGGTGGTCGCCGAGGCCTTGGCTGACCGGGGCAGCGTGACCTTTCACGACAATGTCGGGGCGGGATCGTTGCCTGTTATCAGCGTTGATAAGGTGGCGCTGAAACAGGCGTTGCTCAATCTGTTGTCCAATGCCGTGAAATATAACCAATCCGGCGGCTCGGTCAGCCTTTCCACGTTGGAAACCCAAGACTTGTCTTTGCGCATCACGGTGAAGGATTCCGGCCAAGGAATCCCCGAAGATTTGCAGTCCCAAGTGTTTGAGCCCTTTCAGCGATTGGGTCAGGAAAACTCAGATTTTGAAGGCACGGGCATGGGTTTGACCCTGACCAAGCGGATGGTCGAAGACATGGGTGGGCGCATTGGGTTTCACAGCGCAATGGGCAAGGGCAGCGAATTCTGGCTGGATTTTCCAATCATCAGCGATCCCCAGGTTTCGGGAAACTTGTCTGGCGGCGCAGACGGCCCATCTCCAGCCGCCAATTAGGGCAACGTTTCACTAAAGGCCCTGGGCCTAGTTCACCCAACCATTCAATTTGTGGCATGACTTGTGGTATGACGGTCCCATGCTTTCTTGGCTCGGAATAAATCGTTCGTTTGTGACCAACCCTGTGACCCTTGGGGCGCTGGTGTTGGTGCTGATCGCTGGTGCTGCGGCTAGCCGCAGTGATCTGCATCTGACTTATACCTGCGAGGTTATCTCCCCCGTTGTGGTGGGTGGCACGGGTGCAGACGGGTACTATGTGGGCCGGTACGAACGCATCGCCTATGAAACGTGCGGACGTGAACGCATTCCCGACAATTACATAGACGCCTGGCCGCTGTCTGACTGCCGCCCAGGGGGACGGGCCATGTGGTCCGATGGCACTTTGGCCGCGTTCCCCCAGGTTTGTCGTCACAACCGCGGCAATGTGAGCGTCCTATGACCGATAGCGCCGCGCCACAGACTCGCATCCCGGCGAGCATCGCCTTGTGGCCGCCATCGCGTGGCCATTTGAAAGCGTTTCTGAAAACGCCTTTGGCGTGGGTGATGCTGACGGCCCTGGTTGGGTTTGCCTCCATGGATGCCTCGGTGCGGGCCGAAACCCGGGTCGTTTGCGGGGCAGTGTCGGTCATGCTTGATCGGCAATTGTTCACCGGAGAATACGATGGGGTTTCCCGCACCAAAGCCCGGTTCATGCGGGCCTGCGAAGGTTTTGCCCAGCCGGATAGTTTGGATCTGCGCGGTGGTTTGGTCGGTGCGGATTGGTTCGAACCCGAGTAAAAATTTAGCGATGTGCGGGGATTGGGATTGTTAGTCGCCCCCAGCGTGGTAACAAACAAACATGCTTTCTTGGATCGGTTTTAATCGCAAACTGGCCACCAACCCAGTCACCTGGGGGATCGTGGTGCTGATTGCATTTGTTTCCGCCACCGCGGCCCGCAATGACCGAAATTTTTCGGCAACCTGTGTCGCCCTAAGCCCGGTGGTCGTCGGTGCCACCGGTATCCCAGAATATTTTGTCGGTCGGTACGAAAACATCGCCTTTGACATATGCGCCGGGCGCATCCCCGAAAACTATGTTTACCGGTGGCCATTGTCCGACTGCCGTACTGGCGGACGGGCCCATTGGTCCGATGGTGCCTTGGCCAGCTTCCCGCAGGTGTGCCGCACCAGACGCGGCAATGTGAGCGTCCTGTGAACGACCGCACCCTGACAGCCTCCATTGAACTCAAGCCCTGGTGGTCCCGTGGCAATGTGGCGTCGTTCCTTAAAACGCCGATCGGCTGGGTGTTGTTGGCCATGCTGGTCGGTGCGGTCTACGCCGAAGCGAATGTGCGCGAGCAAAACCGCATGGCCTGTGGCGCCGTATTCATGATGCTGGACCGCCAACATTTCCAGGATGCGGTGACCAACGCCAGCCGCGCCCAAACCCGGGTGATGGATCTGTGTGAAGGCCTTGAATTTTCCGACACCTTGTCAAGACGCGCGGCAAACGACGGGGCCAACGCCTTTATTGAATAGCCCTAGGGTTTAGGCTCCGCGCGATGGCGCAGCGGCGGGGCATTGCCTTGGGCGTCTTCGCCGAAATACACGGTGCGGTGGGGATAGGGGATTTCGATCCCCAGTTCATCAAACCGCTGTTTGACCCGGCGATTGAATTCACGGCGCATGGCCCATTGTTGAGAGGGTTCCGTTTTGATCCGGACCCGGATCATAACCGCTGAATCGGCTAATTCGTTTAGGCCCAGCACCAACATAGGCTCCAAGATTTTGGGGCCCAAATCTGGGTCGGCGCGCATGTCTTCCGAGATGGCCTTCAGAACCTCCACCACCTCGTCATAGTTTTCCCGGTAGCCCACCCCCACATCGATGACCGCCTGGGAATACTCTTTGGTCATATTTTCGATCACGTCGACGCTGGAAAACGGCACGGTGTGGACGACACCGCCCAAATCCCGCATGCGCACGGTGCGCACGGTCAGGGCCTCTACGGTGCCAGCCTTACCGGCCACCCGCACAACATCCCCCACGTGAATGGAATCTTCGATCAGAATGAACATTCCGGTGATGAAGTCTTTGACCAGGGTTTGGGCACCAAATCCCACGGCCAATCCGGCGACCCCAGCCCCGGCCAACAAGGGACCGATGCTGACCCCCAATTCCGCCAAAATCACCATGGCGGTCATCACCCCAATCAGCACCAACAGAGCATTACGGATCAGCGGCAACAATGTCCTGGCTCGTTTGGATCGGACAATGGGTTGTCCGTCGTCGTCGGTGCGTTCCATGTAGATGCGGATGGCGGCGCTGGAAGCTTCCCAGGCCAACAAGGCCACCGCCAATATCACGGCGATACCAATGGCCCGTTCAGACAGGGCGCGCCCAAGATCGGTGGCCAACAGGCTCCATACATCCAGGCCCCAAACCCGTAAAATGGTGAGTCCGGCAATCACTTGGATCACCGCCACCAAAATTCTGCGTACCATGGGCAGGTATAAGTTTGCCCGTTCCGTGACAAACGGATAGCGCGCGCGAATTTGTTTGCCGATCCCGAACAACCGTTGCAATCCAAGGCGCGTGGCCCAGGAGGCGACCCACGCCACGGCGACGATAGCGGCAGTGGAGGCAGTGTTTCCGGCGACGAAGTCGAACCCCCCCGGGATCGCGATGGTCCACACGGTCCAGGCGGTGGCCACGTACAGAATCGCCAAAACGTGCCACACATCTCCAAGACGGGCTCGGAACAGCCGCCATCCGGCGGGGCCACCCTTTTCGCCCTCGATCCACTGGCCGACGGTGGCTCGGGATTGCAAAATCACGGTGACGATCAACAACGCCACGACTAGCCCTAATGCCTTTGCCAGCAGCAACGTGGCCGATTGGGGCATGGCCATGACCTCGGCGATTTCCACCACCACGGCGCTGAACACCAAGACATTGATCAGCCGTCGGGACCAGACAAACAGATATACGGCTTGGGCATCGCCCAAGGGGACCGGGCGCAACGACGGCACCAAAGGGGCGAAAATCGCTTTGGCCAATGCCACCCCAAGCCACGCTGCGGTGACGAAGGAAATAAAGGTCAAGGCTCCCTGGCGCACCACGTCATCGGGGGCTAAATAGACCAGCACCCCGGCCCCGACTGCGGCGAACACGACGGCGGGGATCGAAACCAGCAGGAAACGGCCCAAGGCCATGGGGATGCGCACCCACCACACGCGGGCCTCGCCTACCTCGACGCGGCGGATGGTGGAGCTCAGTGCGAGGCGGGAAACGAACGCCAGCCCCCAGCCCACAATAACGGCGACTGCGGTGATCCACGCCAGATCAACCCAAATCTGCCCCTGAGGCGCCTCAAATTGCGCGCCCAGCCAAACGGAAAGGCTTTCGCCTTCGAACAAGGATGTGGCAAATGCAGACAGTTGATCGGTCAGGGCGGCGATGGCGCCTCCCAGGCTCGATGTCTGGGCGTGGGCCGGGAAGGCCACAGCGATGGCTGCAATCGCCCCAAGGGCCATTCCGCGCAGCAACGATGTTTGGTTGCGATCCATGGGCGAAGTCTTACCACGCCCGGGACGGCGGTGGAGAAACCTTGCAAATTTCACCGGTCGGGCGAATATCAGCCTTATGCGGGCCAACCAGGGCGGATCGGAACAAACACATGAAGGCATCATTCGCAGCGGGGTGTTTTTGGCAGGTTGAAGCGGCCTTCGCCAAACGCGCGGGGGTCGATCTAGCCACCTCTGGATACACCGGCGGGGCCCTTGCCAATCCCACTTACGAGCAAGTGTGCTCCGGCACCACCGGCCATGCGGAGGCTGTGGAGGTGGAATTTGATCCCGAAGTCGTCTCTTACCGTGAACTTCTGGATCTGTTCTGGGACGTCCACGACCCCACCCAAAAGGACGCCCAAGGCCCCGATATCGGTTCCCAATACCGGTCCGCAATTTTCACCTATGACGATGACCAGGCCGAAACTGCGCGGCAGGCCGTGGCAGCGTTGAACTCATCTGGCCGCTTCCCCCGGGGTATCGCCACCGAAATCACATCGGCCCGACCGTTCTTCCGGGCCGAGGAATATCACCAGCGCTATCTGGAAAAGATGGGGCGTCACTCTTAAGGCGGCCAAAACGCCTGTCACCTGTGACGGGGTAACACAAAATCCGGGTCGAAATGTTCATCCGTCAATTCTTTGGCGGAGTCCGCATCCCTACGTTTACAGGACCGGGGCACCGCGGAGGTGCTTCGAACCATTTTGGAGAGACCCATGAAACGTACCTTGATGAACAATACGTCTCTATCCCAAGGCTTGGTGTGGGCTGGCGCTGCGGCATTGGTTCTGGGCCTGTCCGCCATCGACAACGCCGCCCATGCTCAGGGCAAGGCCGCGGCAGCACTGGAGCGGGTGCTGGAAAAAGCACCAGAGGCGGCCAGAGAGCGCCTGGAAGAGGTGCTGGAGAAGCAACAAGCGAAAGAAGCTGGTGATGACAAGGACAAGGATGACGACGATGAAAAAGATGACGATGATCCAAAGGATGACGAGCCCCCAGGCGACGAACCCCCGGGTGACGAGCCCCCAGGTGACGAACCCCCAGGTGACGAACCCCCGGGTGACGAGCCCCCAGGAGGCGAACCCCCAGGCGACGAGCCCCCAGGAGGCGATGAGCCCGGCGCCGGTGACGGCGGCGAAGGTGAAGACCCAACAAATGACGGTGCAGATGGTGAACCGCCGAACGAGGGTGGCGTAGATGATGAGCCCCCAGCAGGAGATGAGCCTCCAGCAGGTGATGAACCTCCGGCGGGTGGTGAGCCCCCGGCGGGCGACGAGCCCCCAGCACCGCCCCCGGGTGGTGGCGAAGATGAGGTCTTGATTGTCGATGAGGAACTGTTGGCGGCGCTGATCGCCGAGGCTGAGCTGCTGGCGACCGAAGAAGGCTTGGTTCTGAATTTGCCCGATGGCTTCACCCTGGAGTCCGGCACGTTCGATGAATTGATGGCCGAACTGCTGCGCTTCGCCGAATTGGCCGAGGAAGAGCCTGACCCAGAGCCGCCGGTCGAGGGTGACGACGGATTGGGTCTGGTCCCGGCCCTCTAGTTTAGTAAGGAACTCTCCCCAGCGGGCGGCGCACCTCTAGGTTTGGTGTGTCGCCCGTGTCAATTCGTACAGAGCCACAGCGGCGGCCACGGAAACGTTCAGGCCCCCAGCGGGGATTTTCTCAAGTGAATCGCAATGCTCGGTGGTTAGTCGGCGCAGGCCCGACCCTTCCGCCCCTAGCACCAGGGCAATGGCGGATCGGTCGGGGCGGGCGATCAATGGCTGGGTCCCCTCGGCCGCCAGGCCAGTGCGCCAATACCCAAGGTCTGCAAGGGTGTCTAATGCCCGGGCCAAGTTGGTCACTCGCACCACAGGCACGGTTTCCAGGGCCCCGGATGCGGCCTTCGCCAATGCCCCACTCTCAGGGGGCGCGTGGCGGTCAGTGGCCACCACGGCCAGGGCACCAAACGCCCCGGCAGAGCGCAGAATGGCCCCAAAATTTCTGGGATCGGTGATTTGGTCCAACACCAGCACGGTGGCGCGGTCACCGGGGGTTGGGGTGCAGACCTGCTCAAAATCAGGGTTTGCCAGCGGTGAGGTGAGGACCGCGACTCCCTGGTGCACGGCTCCGGCCGGGAGTTCCGCTTGAATTCCTCGCTGGTTCAGGGCTTCGGGTTTGATATTTCGCTCGGCAGCGGCTGTGTCAATCTCTGCATCCAATCGGCGCGCAGCTTCGGGGCTCACAACCAGTCTTTCGATGGTTCTGGCAGGGTTCCTCATTACCGCTGTCACCGCATGAACACCGTAAATCCACAGACCAGAGGCCTTGGATCTTCTTGTGCGTCCAGACGGCCGCCTATTTGGGCCAGCCTCGTTCGATTTTTGGGGCAAAATTTGGGGTTTGCGGCCCTTGCGATGTGCCATGATGCTCCATATACTTAATCTAGTGACTGGCGCGCAACACCGCCTTTTCCGTTCGTTGGCAAAAATGCTAGCGGGTGAGGCGGTGTTTCGCGTCCATTCGCGTTGTTTCAATTGACATCGGGTACCGAATTCCCATAGTGCGACACACGAACTTGGCGCTGCCGAATTTTTGTCAGTTCAGGTTTCGGAGGGGTGCCAGAGTGGCTAAATGGGACGGGCTGTAAACCCGTTGGCGTACGCCTACGTTGGTTCGAATCCAACCCCCTCCACCATTATGGTGGGGATTGAATTGCGGGAAGGCGCGTAGGAAAAGTTTGCGGGGGATTCCGCGATGAAAGAGACGGGGACGAAGAGAGAACAGAAACAGAATTGGCTCGCGGGTGTAGCTCAGTGGTAGAGCCCCAGCCTTCCAAGCTGGTTGCGCGGGTTCGACTCCCGTCACCCGCTCCAGATTTTAAGGCGCTTTGCGGCACGAACACATATAGACGAAAAAGACAGCGACACGATATCGGCAACCCTTTTGAACAGGCATGACAGGCGATGGCGAAAGAAAAGTTTGAACGTACGAAGCCCCACTGCAACGTCGGCACGATTGGCCATGTTGATCATGGCAAGACGACGCTGACGGCGGCGATCACCAAGGTTTTGGCGGAGCACGGCGGCGCTGAATTCACAGCGTT
>JABHVE010000035.1 GCA_018658465.1 Alphaproteobacteria bacterium | reverse complement strand
CGGCCACAACGGTGGCAGATCGAGGCAAGCCATCCATCGCCGACAGCTCCCCCAGCAATCCACCAGGGCCAACGGATGCAAACCGCACCACCCGCCCGGATGACGAATAATTCAAAACCCGAACAGTGCCTTCGATGACAAAATACACGTGGCTGGTTTCTTGCCCCCGCTCAAAAAGCCAAGAACCCGGCTCGTGATGTTCCCACTGGCACCCCCGTTCAACAGCGGCAAGATCGTCGGGTGGGATCATCGACAGGTGCGGGGGCCTGGGCTTGGGCCTGAGCGAACAGCACAACGGTAAGCGCTGCCAAGGCGGCGGCAGCGATCAATCCAAGTGATTTCAACATTGAAATTTTCCTTTCGAAATTGGTGATTGATTGACAAGGGTGGAAGGCGCGAAATTCGATGCAAAGTCGTAGCATTCAACGGGGATCAAGGCGAAGTCCGTCGCATTCGGTGATTGGGCGTATGGATCCAGGCATACACCCCCCGCCCGCGACGTCATGTCACGCCTTGGTCATATCTGAATTTAACCTCTGTCAACGTGTCCTGATTGTGAATCCATACACTGACCTGGTTGCGCACAGCTATGTATGGCGTTTTCCATGGAATTCGTTGATCTGACTGCCTTTGATGAAGCACCTCTGAACCGAGAGCCCTTTAAATTCACGGTGGTCCAAAATTTTTTGAAACCTGATCAAGTCGATCCTGTTCTTTCAGATTTTCCCGATATTCCAGATCCCGGAATTTTTCCCATGTCCGCCCTGCAATGCGGCGCAAGCTTTTCGCGCCTAGTGGACGAAATTCAAAGCCCGGCGATCACCGCCGCCTTTTCGGAAAAGTTCGAAGTCGATTTGTCCCAATACCCCTTGATGGTCACGGTCCGCGGCCAGTGCCAGAAAAAGGATGGGCGTATCCACACCGACACCCCATCAAAAATCGTCACAGCATTGCTGTACTTGAACAGGGATTGGACGGTCGATGGCGGCCGCATTCGGTTTCTTGGATCAAAAAACCTGGACGACAGCCTGGGGGAAGTGGCGCCGATTGCGGGCAATCTCATTTCGTTTCAGCGCAACCCGGTTTCGTGGCATGGCCACAAGCCGTTTGTGGGTCGCCGCCAATACATCATGTTCAATTGGATGCGGGATAGCGGCGCCGCAAACCGCCAAATTTCGCGACACGGATTTACCGCCCGCGCCAAACGACTGGCACGGGGATTTGCATGACAGCGATGATTCAAGGAGGCCGACCATGACATCAATCGAGCCAAATGCAGGAGATCAAGGGATCCCCCCGGACAGTCACCACAATTTGGTGCCGGGAACGTTGGATCAAATTTTTGCTGATTGCCTGGATCGCGCGGAAGCCCACACTGAGCCCTATCGCCATTGGGTGCTAACCGATGCACTGACATCGGTGGCAGCCCACAGCATTGAAACGCTGCCGATACCCGTGGCGGCTGTCGAAGATACCCAAGGCCGACGGGAAACCCACAACGAATCTCGCAATTTCTTTAATCCCACCAATCGTCGGCGGTTTTCGGTGATGGACGATGTGGCCAGTATGCTGCAGAGCCCGGCCACAGTGGATCGCATTGAACGGAATTGCGATATCGACCTGCAAGGCAGCTATTTGCGCATTGAATATTGCCAAGACACCGATGGATTTTGGTTAGAGCCCCATACCGACATTGCGGAAAAGCTTTTCACAATGCTGATTTATTTGTCGTCCGATCCAAAATCCTCGGATTGGGGTACCGATATTTACGACGAAAATCTGGAGCACCTTGGGACTGCGCCAAATCAATTCAACGGCGGTCTTATTTTCATACCTGGGAAAAACACCTGGCATGGATTTCGGAAACGGGCGTTGGGCGGCATTCGAAAGGCGATCATCGTTAATTACGTAAAAGACGATTGGCGTGCCCGCCACGAGTTGTCATACCCCGATCAACCGATCGCCTAACAGCGCAGCGGCGGGTCTCGCGAAGGACGCTGTCGTGGCGATCGCCGAATCCATTCTTGGACACATTTTGACAGGTGCATTGCGTCGGGTGGGGCGGCGGCACCCAGGATTTTTTGATCGTTTGACCGAGTGGGATGGCGAAGAGATATTGATTGATCCCGATGGGTTGCCGTTTGGATTGGTCGTCACCCTTCGAGGGTCGCGATCGAAAATCCGATTAGTGACGCACCCAGATCAAATCTCCACTGTCGCCACCATCCGTGGCTCTGCCGAGGCGCTTTTGGATTTGCTCGAAGGCCGCGCCGACGGTGACGCATTGTTTTTTTCTAGGCGATTGTCGATTGAAGGCTCGATGGATGTGGTGGTGGGGTTGCGCAACGCCCTGGACGCGGACACGATTGAATTGCCGTTTGATGCCTTGCCGATGCCCCCTGGCCGGTTGAGACACCTGCACCAAGCCATCCACACAGCCGCCCGCCCGTTTGCCACCGTGGCGCGGGCCATGTTGATTGGGGCGACGCCGGGAGACAGGCCATCCTCCAGCTAGTGTGCCCGGCCGGAACGCCTGCCGCTTTGACCGCCGCAATCGAAGCCGGGGCCGACACCGTGTACCTGGGGTTTAGGGACGCGACCAATGCGCGGAATTTTCCCGGCCTAAATTTCAGCCGCGACGAATTTTCCGCCGGGGTGACCGGTGCCCACAAGGCCGGGCGAAAAATCTATGTGGCGATCAATACATACCCCAAGGCTGGTGACCCCGGGCCGTGGCGCCGAGCGGTGGACGACGCGGCGGTGCTGGGCGCAGACGCAATTATTGTGGCCGATGTTGGATTGCTGGAATACGCAGCCAAAACCTACCCCGATTTGCGCCGTCATCTATCGGTTCAGGCCTCGGCATCAAACGCCGAGTCCATCGGGTTTTTTCAGCGAGAATTCGGGGTCCAGCGCGTGGTCTTGCCGCGTGTCTTGACCGTGAATGAAGTGCGTGACCTAACCCGCGACATATCCGTTGAAACCGAAGTATTTGCATTCGGCGGCATGTGCGTCATGGCCGAAGGAAGATGCCAGTTGTCTTCGTACATTACAGGCCGGTCGCCCAATCTTGACGGTGTGTGTTCCCCAGCCGACGCTGTTCGCTATGAACCCCGCGGTGACCGAATGGCCTGCACCTTAGGCGGCTACACATTGGATGTGGTGGCAAAGGACGAGCCCGCTGGTTACCCGACATTGTGCAAGGGCCGTTTTCAGGCAAAAGGGTCAGCATCCTATCTGTTCGAAGAACCCACCAGCCTGGATGCCATGGCCTTGTTACCCGACCTGGCGAACGCTGGCGTCACCGCCATCAAAATCGAAGGGCGTCAACGCGGGCGCGCTTACGTCTCCCGCGTGGTGTCGGCCTTCCGCGCCGCCCTGGACGGAGCAAACAGCAACGTTGACCCGGCAAATCTGGACGACGTGAGCGAAGGGATGCGGGGCACCTCTGGGGCCTATCGCAAGGTGTGGCAATGATCCAACCGAGACCACCCGCGACGTTGGTTCTAGGGCCGTTGCTGTACCATTGGCCCATGGCCGATCAGCGAGATTTTTATTTTCGCATGGCTGACGAGGCCCCCGTGGATGTGGTGTGCGTGGGGGAAGTGGTGTGTCCAAAACGTTCCCCCCTATTTCGGGATTATTTGCCTAAAGTGATCGAACGGCTGGAACGGGCGAATAAATCAGTGATCTATTCGACCCCCGGTTTGATCCGCGACGGCCAGGAATTAGAAGATTTGCGCGGGCTAATTTCCGATACGTCTTTGTTGGTGGAGGCCAACGATATGGCCGCCGTTTCCCTGTTGGCCGGTCAGCCGTTCACCACTGGGCCATTTCTGAATGTGTACAACGAAGACACCGCGCGGGTGCTGGGGCGCCAAGGTGCCGTGCGCCTGTGCCCCCCGGCCGAAGTCGATGGTGAAGGCCTGGCCACCATGGCAGCCGCCGGTCACGCGGACATCGAAATTCAAGCTTTCGGCCGCACGCCACTAGCCCTGTCATCCCGGTGTTACACCGCCCGCATGAATGGTTTGACCAGAGCCAGTTGTCAGTACGCCTGTGGTGCAGATCGGGACGGATTTGACGCGGATACTGTTGATGGGCGTTCCATGCTTTGTGTCAGCGGGCCGGTGGTGCTGTCCCACGGATTTATCAACTTGATTGGCATGGTGGATCAAATTCGCCAGCGGGGGATTCACAGCTTTCGACTGCACCCCCAATCGGTGGACATGGTCGATGTGGCGGCACGATTTAGGGAAGCCCTGGATGGTACTTTGGCCCCTGACGAAGCCCTGGCCCAGATGACCGAAACCACCCCGTTTGGCGCGCCACCCTTCATTGATGGGTATTACCGTGGCAACCCAGGCATTTCCCCCATCCCTAACTGACGGTTCAGGCATTTTGCTATAGCGTGCATTCCCATGCACGCATTCCTGATTCGTTTCGCATCTGGCGGCCTGATGGTCGTCGCCCTGGTCGCTACCCTGGTAGGAAATACGGCGCTTGCCCAAGACGCTCTGTTACCCCTGGGGGATGGAAAAATTTCCACCGGCCCTGAGCTGGGCTATGTGTTTTCCTGCCAAACCCAGTTTGGCGGCGGCGGCGCATTCCGGGACGGTGACTGGATCCAAGGAAACTGGTGGGATCCAAAAGGCAAACCGGTAGTGGACGGCGAAGTTTTGTGGCCGATTTCAGAAATTACGGTCTCCGTATCGGGGGATTTACGCCTGGTCCGTGCAAACAATCTGCCGAGCCATCCCACCGGGATTTATCCCATTGGTGCCCAAGACGATGCCTATGATTACGACCGCAATCCCAACCGCATTTCCGCCCAGTCGGTCGCGTTGGAATTACCAGCGGTACCGAAAATTGCAGCCACGCCGACCTGCGTCCCCATGGGCATGATCGGATTTGCCCTGACCGGTGTGGCGATTTTCAACGCCCTGGACGCCATGGGGCGCGATGCCCCCGCCCATGAAATTCAAGACGCTTGTGGCGGCCATCCTGAACGCACCGGCCAATACCACTACCACGACCTGAGCGCCTGTTTCGAAGACCTCGGGGGCGAAGTGGATCACCACAGCGGTCTATTGGGATACGCCCTGGATGGGTTCGGGATGTTCGGTCCTGGGGGGGAAAACGGTGTGCGGTTGACCACCCAGGATTTGGATGCCTGCCACGGCCACACCCACACGATTGAGTGGGATGGATCGTCCACCGACATTTTTCATTACCACCTAACGCGGGACTACCCCTACACGCTTGGCTGTTTTCGCGGCACGCCAGTGGTGGTTGCTGGACAACAAGGGCCCCCAGGCGGGGCCGGCCGCCGCCCTCCCCCTCCCCGGCCATAAGGCAACCAACAGCAAGATGTGCTAGGTTCACCGCAAGAACAGCGGCGCGCCAGCGCCCAGAGCGGGGATTAATGTCAGACGCCAGAGAATTTTTGGAGCACCTGCGTGTACTGATCGTCGACGATCAACCGTTTGTGCGATCATCAATTGCCAACACCCTAGGCCGGTTGGGAGTTGGTGACGTTGTTATGACAGCGGACGGTGATCAGGCCCTGGAAGTTCTGAAGGATGATGCCAAATCGGTTGATCTGGTGTTTTGCGACCTGCAAATGCCAGGACGAGACGGTATTGAAGTGTTGCGAGATCTGGTGGAATTGCAGCCAGATGCCGGCGTGGTTTTGATGAGCGGCGAAGACGTCGAGGTGTTGCACGCTGCCGACAATCTAGCCAAGGAACGCGGGCTTCGGGTTTTGGGCAGCCTGGAAAAGCCGGTTTCAGCCGCCGACATCAAGAGCATGCTTGTCAAGGTTCAGGACGAAAGAACCCCCAATCGCGCCGGCCCGATCACCGATGTGACGGTGGACGACCTGCGCAACGCCATCGACAACGGCAATATTCTGCCCTTCTTTCAGCCAAAGGTACGCCTGGCGGAAGGCAGCCTTGAAAGCGTCGAAGCCCTGGCCCGATGGATACACCCCCAACACGGAATTATTAGCCCAATCGTGTTTATTCCCATGGCCGAGGATAATGGCCTGATCGATGCCCTTACCGACGCCGTGATGTCCCAGGCCTTTGATCAAGGGAAGCAATGGGCAGAGGTAAATCTGGCCCCACAAATTGCCGTCAACTTGTCGGTCCTGTCACTGGATCGATTAGAGTTGCCCGATCAGATTTTAAATGCAGCGGCTACCGCCGGCCTTGAGGCGCCACAGGTTGTTTTGGAAATTACCGAAAGTCGGATTTCCGAAGACCCCAGTGCGCTGTTGGATATCATTACTCGGTTCCGCCTGAAACGCTTTGAATTGTCCATCGACGATTTCGGCACAGGATTTTCCAGCTTGCAGCAGCTACAGCGGTTGCCGTTTTCCGAGCTGAAAATAGACCAGGCTTTTGTCATGGGAGCCAGCAACAACGCCACCGCCCAATCCATTTTGGAATCGAGCATTTCATTGGCGAAAAAACTTAATCTTCGCATTGTCGCCGAAGGTGTGGAATCCCGGGAAGATTGGGATTTAATTTCCCGACTAGGGTGTGATTTGGCCCAAGGATATCTGGTGGCAAAGCCGATGCCCGGAAACGAAATTCCCGCGTGGCACGAAAGCTGGCTGAAGCAAGGCTCCCAACCGGTCTAGCCCCGCCATACCCAAAGGGCGGTGGCGATCCCTTCGATTAGCCGCAAATTGGTAAGCTTACGCAGCAAAATCGGGTTGATGTGCTTGCCCTTTCGCATCACCACGTTGCCCTCTGGATCGCGCACATCCGCCGCCAATTTGTACCCGACTTCTATGTCATCGACAGGTATCAGGGTCGCGTCTTGATCTGTCGCGTCGGGCACATCCTGGACCACCGACGTTAAATCTTCATCGTGGGCTGGCTCCGGCATTGCTGAATTTGCCGCTGTCGGTTCCGGCACTTCCACCATCCCGTATTCTTCCGCAGATTTTAAATCAATTGATCGGTTCGTCGCCTTGATTACTCGGGACAGCAGTTCGTCCCTGGACACTGGCTTTACCACGTATCCGTTGGCGTCCAAGGCGCGCCCTGCGGCAACCAATCGGTCATCGGAATGCCCCGTCAGGATCACTACGGGGGTATCGCGAGGGGCCCCAGAACTGCCCGTACGAATAGATTTTAGAACGTGAATACCGTTCAACGGTTTCATGTTGAAATCAGTAATTACACAGGCAAATCCCGCCGTCGCGACGCCCTCGGCCTTGGCCGAATCGGCCGTTGCCACGCCACGGATTTGTTGGATGGCATCGGCACCGCTTGATGCGTCCGTCACCTCTCCGACCCCCACCGAAACCAAAGCATCTCGGACGATCTGGCGGATAAACGGTTGATCATCGACCACCAAGATGCGCATTTGCCGCGCGTTCAAAAATTTCAATTCGTCCATTTTACAGGGCCTTCAGAACTAAATTTGATGGATACCGATAGGGTCAGGCCCCGAGTATATAGCGTTTCAAGTCGCCAAACTTCTGATCGATGTGGGCGGACAGATTTTCGATGGCGACCCAATCTTCTGCCAACGCCGAATTCTCAAGGGATTGAAGAAATGCCGCCAAATCAACAGCCGCGGCGGAAGCGGCTGCCCCCTTGGCCCAGTGTGCTTTCTCTCGCAGATCGACTGAGTTCTTTTCTTGGATTCGTCGAAATAGATATTCTGGAACGTCCACCATGGTCGACCAAAAGCTTTCCAACATTTTTTGGATGTATTCGTCGTCATCCACACCCAGTAACCGCATCAGCTCGCCGCGATCCACCGGCCCCTCGCCTGAAATATCCGTCGATTCTTCAAGGGCACGGTCAGAGGGAGATGCCTTGGGCAGCGAAATCCACTTGGCCAAAGTTCGCCGCAGTTTGTCTAGCTCCACCGGTTTTCCCAAATAGTCATCCATTCCGGCGTCCAAACAGCGGTTCGCTTCACCCTCCAGAACATTCGCCGTAACAGCAATCACTGTACTGTGGGTCCCGCGGTCTTCGTCCTCTTTGCGAATTTCCGCTGTTAGCTGAAACCCGTCCATTTCCGGCATGTGAACATCCGACAACACCGCCGCATAGGAATTTTTCCGCCACATGACCAGGGCCTCGGCCCCATTTTCCGCAATCTCTGCGGCCAGACCAAGCCTGTTCAATTGCCGCAAAATGACCACTTGGTTGGTGAGATTGTCTTCGGCCACAAGAACCAGATCGCCGCTTGCGCGCGCATCCTCGACGTCCGGCGGGGCAATCCCAACTTGGTCGGCAATCGTCTCTAATTCGGCCACTTCGGGGCTTTCTCGCCCCGCCGCCACGGCAACGGCGGCAATCAAATTTGCCCGGCGCATCGGATCGACACTAAGTTCCACAATATCGCCAAGGGCGAGCGTGCCGCCGTGACGATCCAATGTGCAAAGAACAAACTTGGTTCCTTTTGAAGCCGTCCGAATGGAATCGGTAATTTTGGTAATTTCCTCAGGGAAAAAGTTGACGCCGATCACCGTTACATCAAAATTCCGGCCCTCTTTGACGGCTTCGGATGCCGCGACCGTCGCTTCGTAAGGATCGGTTGCCGTGGTGACTTCTGCCCCCCAATACCGCAAATAGGTCTCTTGAATCTTGCGCACATCACTTGTTTTTGCCGTTACCAGAACCCGCAGACCTTCTAGCTGGTCATGAGGGTCCGGCTGTTTTGAGGGATCTGGATTTTCAAGAATTGGTAGGCGCACAGAAAACCGCGACCCTTGGCCCACCGTGCTGTCGACGCTGATGGTTCCGCCCATCATGTCAGTTAGGTGAGCGCAAATGGAAAGACCAAGGCCGGTGCCGCCAAACCGCCGGGTCGTGGAGGTTTCAGCCTGGGCGAATTCTTCGAACAATTCGTCAATATCTTCGGACGCGATACCGATACCGGTGTCGGACACGCTAAGCATCAACGCGTCTGGCATTTCATCATCAGCAGGGGTTATTTCCGCGCGGATGTATTCCTAATAAACGCCGATGGCTACGCAAAGGACTGCTCCGCCTGTCTCGGCGCCGTGGATCATCTGCACGAAGAATGTCCCGAAATAGGTGTTTTGGTGCTGTGCGGCACCGACCCCTGTCCACACACGAGCCCCGCAGCCCGCCAAGGAGCAAAGGGCTTTGTCACCCCCGCGACCGGGGTCGACCTCCTGGCCGGGGCGCTGCATGTGGTGGGTGCAGGCGGAAGCTGCTTCCCGGTCAGCACGCTGCTGGAAGAGCACACTGCCACCGACGGCGCGGCTCTGGCACCGTCAACCGGTCCAAAATTGACCCGGCAACAGCAAAAGGTATTGGCGCTGTTGTGTGAGGGGAAGTCGAACCGGGGCATTGCCGACGCGCTGGAACTGGCCGAAGGCACTGTGAAAGTGCATGTGAGCCAAATCCTGAAGCGGTTCAAGGTTTCGAGCCGCACCCAGGCGGCTCTGGCCGCTTCCGGGCTGGTGGATTGGGACCAGGACAACCCCGCTTGAGGCCCAACCCGTTGGGTCGCCGTGGCGGCGACCTGAGCACGACCGGTGACACCGATTAAGGAGGCGTTCAGGGTTGGAAGGGTGATGATGCCAGCAGTCCAGCGAGGGAAAGAACTCGCACAGTCGCCAAAATTGTTAAAAAAAATAGTTCGGAACTTGGCGTCCCCAAGAGGAACCGAGGCCCAGTTTCTAAGCTATTGAAACGCCAACACGTCCCTCAATGAACGCTGCGGTACTGCTGCGGTTATTGGTGAAACGCAGGCTATTCAAGGTCGATGCTCGCACGCGCCGCGCCATTTTGTCGCACGGCCAAAGGCGGAGGGCATGGGATACCGTTGATGTTTGGTTTGTTGAAGCACTGAGGTCCTCAAGGCCTATCATGAATCAAGTGAAGTCAGCGCCATCGCGAGATGGCAAGTCGAACTGGCCTTCTCGAATTGTACGGTCGGGGAAAGTCGTCGTGGTTATGGCGGCTTTGTGGTTCGGGGCGGCTTCGGCATCCTCTCAAGAAGTAGAGGATTTGCTGACGCCGCGGCTGTCACCTGAGGCGATTCAATCGGCTTTCCCCGGGGCTGAGGAGGTCGGCGCTGCAGTAGGCCGCCCCGCCTCGTTGCCGGTGTATGTCGGGGGAGAACTGGTCGGCTATTTATTCTCCACTCGGGACACGGTCAATACCATCGGCTATTCAGGGTTTTCCTTTGATTTGGTGGCCGGGGTGACATTGGACGGCACCATCACTGGCACCTATATGATGAACCACCGCGAGCCCATCATCGGCCATGGTGTACCGGAAGAATTGCTGACCCAGTACTTGGGTGGTTTCGCGGCTGTGACCTTGGGCGACGCACGGTCGATCAGCGCTATCAAACCCGACCACCTTAGAGGCGCGACCACCACCGCTCGGCTCACCCGCAACGGTGTCCTCGACGCCGCGCGCTTGGTATACGCGGGCCAGGTCGACGGTTTATTCGCGCCGGTGACCGAACCGGAACTGGACCGCATTGGCTTCAGCGCCCACTCCTGGGAGGAGTTGATTGCTGGCGGGTCAGTGACCAAATACGTGCTCTCCAACGCGCAAGCCGAAAAAATGTTTGCCCGCCAAGTGGGACGGGGCGCTCTACCTGATACCTCAACGGACGGACCCGACGACACCTTCATCGAAATGTATGTGGGTTTGGTATCCGCCACGTCGATCGGCAGCAATCTGTTCGGCGGGCCCCGTTTCAAAGGCTACCTGAAAGACGCGCCGGATGACGGTTTGGCCGTTTGGATCGGCGGGCGCGGCGGCTTTTCATGGATGGGCAACGCCTTCTACCGTGCAGCCAATCGCTATGAATTTGATCGTGTCAGGATTGTCCAGAACGACACCGAAATTGTGCTGACCCGAGACATGTTTAAGCGGGTAAAGGTCGCCAATGTCCCGGGATCGTACATGTACGAATCGTTGGTTTTTTTCCTACCGCCAGGAGCTGGGCTTGATCCGCTGGCACCTTGGCATGTGGAGGTCACGATCCCGGGCACAGATGGCGACGGGGCGGCGGCAGCGCTGACCGTTCAGGTTGCCTATCAGTTGCCCGAGCGGCACATGCTTCTGCCGCCGCCGCCGCCGCCGCCCGTATGGCTGGAAGCGTGGACCGACAAGCGCGCCGAAATTTCGATTTTGGTGGGGATGTTGATGGTGCTTACGCTGATTTTCTTATTCCAGGATTATTTGGTGCGCCAGCGGCGGGTGTTTTCCTTTGTCCGGGTCGGGTTCTTGGCATTTACATTGGGT
>JABHVE010000083.1 GCA_018658465.1 Alphaproteobacteria bacterium | reverse complement strand
GGTAAGCATTAATCTTGCCGCCGCACCCCCCGCCGCAATTTTGATGGTCGGCTTGCAGGGGTCCGGCAAAACCACCACCACCGCGAAACTGGGCGTGCGTCTGACCCAGCGGGATAAGAAACAAGTGCTGATGGCGTCTTTGGATGTTCATCGCCCCGCGGCCCAGGAACAATTGCGCGTGCTGGGGGAAGAAGCGGGCATTCCCACCCTGCCCATCGTTGACGGCCAAATGCCTGCGGACATTGCCAAGAGGGCAATGGATTCCGCCCGCCTGCGGGGCATCGACGTGGTGCTGTTGGATACCGCCGGTCGGCTGTCTGTGGACGAAGCAATGATGGCCGAAGCGGTCCAGGTGCGGGACGCCGTGAACCCAGTGGAAATTTTGCTGGTGGCCGACGCCCTGACCGGCCAGGACGCGGTGAACACCGCCAAGGCATTCAAAGATCGCCTTGATGTGACTGGCATTGCCCTGACCCGAACCGACGGTGATGCCCGTGGCGGCGCGGCCCTTAGCATGCGCGCGGTTACTGGGTGCCCAATCAAATTGGTGGGCACCAGCGAAAAGCTGGATGGCCTGGAAGCGTTCCACCCGGACCGGGTTGCGTCGCGCATATTGGGCATGGGCGACGTTGTCAGCCTGGTGGAAAAAGCGACCGAATCGGTCGAGGCCGAAGACGCCGCCAAGCTCGAAGCGAAAATGCTGAAAGGCACCTTCGATCTGGACGACTACCTGATGCAGATCCGCCAAATGCGCAAAATGGGCGGCATGGAAGGGCTGATGGGGATGTTGCCCGGCGTCGGCAAAGCCAAGAAACAGATGGCGGCTGCGAACATGGACGACAGCTTGCTGACCCGCCAAGAAGCCATTGTGTTGTCCATGACTCCCAAAGAACGTCGCAAGACAAAGCTTTTGAACGGGTCACGCAAACGGCGCATTGCCAACGGATCGGGGACCACGGTCCAAGACGTCAATCGATTGGTGAAACAGCACCGGCAAATGGCCGATATGGTCAAAAAATTGGGCAAGCTGGGCAAAAAAGGTTTTATGCGAAATGGGATGCCGGGGATGCCGGGCCCAGGTCACCTTCAATAGATTTATTCAATAAATTCAACGCACAAGGAAAGGTTTTTTAGATGGCATTGAGAATTCGTATGGCGCGGGGCGGGGCGAAAAAGCGTCCCTATTATCGCATTGTGATCGCTGATTCCCGCAGCCCCCGTGACGGCCGCTTTATCGAAAAGGTCGGAACGTATAATCCGCTGTTGGCCAAGGATGACCCCAACCGGGTTACCCTGGACGAAGAGCGCATTAAGCATTGGCTTAGCCACGGCGCGACCCCGTCGGATCGCGTCGGGCGGTTTTTGGGTGCGGCCAACGTTATCCCCATGCCGGCCCAACGCAATAACCCGAACAAAGGCAAGCCGGGGGTGAAGGCCCAAGAGCGGGTGAAAGAAGCGGAAGAAGCCGCCGAAGCCAAAAAGGCCGAAGCAGAAGAAGCGAAAGCCGCCGAAAAAGCCGCAGCCGAAGAAGCCGCAAAAGCACCAGAGCCACAAGCTGCCGAGCCAGAGGCTGAAGCCCCTACTGAAGCCGCCGCCGAGCCAAAGGCAGAGCCTGAAGCCCCTGCTGAGCCAGAGGCAGCGCCAGAAAAAGAGACTGCCGAGCCAGAGGCAGCGCCAGATAAAAAGGCTGAAGCGCCTGCTGACGCCCCTGCTGACGAGAAAACTGCGGATGCCGCCCCGGACGGTGACGCCAAAGAGTCCTAAATTTGGTGGGCCCCTATGGCGGACGATGAACATCGGGTGTGTTTGGGCGTTGTGATCAGCGCCCACGGGATAAAGGGCGAGGTCAACGTTCGGTCCTATTCCGACGCCCCGGAACATATGTCGGATTACGGTGCCTTCACGGACGAGAAAGGCAACGCCCTGGAGGTTTCCGGGGTTCGCATAGGGCCAAAGGGCCCAGTAATGCGGATCGCCGGGGTTGGTGACCGGAATGCAGCCGAGGCGCTAAAGGGCACCAAACTGTATGTCGACCGGGACCAACTACCCGACCTTGATGAAGATGAGTTTTATCACGACGACTTGGTGGGCTTGGCCGTGGAGGTTCAGGGGGAAATCATCGGCACTGTCTCTGCGGTCCACAATTTTGGTGCGGGGGACATTATTGAGATTGCCCGCACCGGGCAAAAATCGGTGATGCTGCCGTTTACCCGGGAAATCGTCCCTCACGTTGATATTCCGGGGGGCGTGTTAGGGGCAGAACCCCCACCCGGCTACTTCGACGAGCCGAAAGAAGAAGACGAAACCCACCAATAATGGGTGCGACAAAGGGAAAATAAACATGACTGCCCAGCCAGGGAATCCTTGGACCGCCAGGGTCTTGACGCTTTATCCGGGCATGTTTCCGGGTACTTTGGGGGAGTCTTTGGCTGGAACGGCTCTCAAAGATGGCCTTTGGGCGCTGGAAACGGTGGACATCCGCGGATTTGCGGGCGATAAACACGCCACCGTCGACGATGCACCGTTC
>JABHVE010000146.1 GCA_018658465.1 Alphaproteobacteria bacterium | reverse complement strand
TGGGCGGCCACGGCGCAGGTGGCGCGGACCCCATTGGCTTTAGCGGTGCGGATCGCCGCCACTGCGTCGGCCGTAGACACCACAGCCGCGTGGTAGCGGGCCCCGGTGAGGGCAGCCAGTCTTAGATCCCGCTCGATAATCACCACTTCGGCGGCACCTGGAATGCCCACCAGTCCTAAACGGCTGGAAAGTTCGCCCTCGTTCATGCAGCCGTCGGCGGCGAGGCTGGGGTCTTCCGGGTATTGGACGATCAGGAAATCCCAGTTGGTGGCGTAGCTAAGGGCGCGGCGCATGACTTGGGCGTCTGCCACGGCCCGGTCACCGTCAGTGAAGGCCACGGCCCCGGCGTCAGCCAGCAGGCCCATTTCCGTCATTTCCTTGCCGCCCAGGCCCTTGGTGATTGCCGCCATGGTTTTGACATTGACCGCTGACGTGTCGCGGGCGCGGCGGGCTATAAACCCGGCCAAGGCGGGCTCGTCGACAATGGGGTCGGTTTGGGGTTGGCTTATTAAAGTTGTGATGCCCCCTGCCGCGGCCGCTGCTCCGGCGCTGGCAAAGGTTTCTTTGTGATCGCAGCCCGGCTCCCCCACGAAGGCCCGCATGTCGATCAGGCCTGGGGCCAAGCATTGGCCGTTGCAGTCGATGACTTCTGCGCCCTTTGGTGCCGTGACCTTGGGGCCAACAGCCGTGATCACTCCGTCTTCGGTGATCAGGCCGCCCGTGGCATCGGTGGCGGTGGCGGGATCAAGGATGCGGGCGTTGGTGTAGGCGGTGACAGTCGTCATGAGCGCGCCGCCAAGGTTTCCAGGCAGGCCATGCGCACGGCCACCCCCATCTCAACTTGTTCGGCGATGGCGCTGCGGTCGATGTCGTCAGCCAGGTCCGTATCGATTTCCACCCCGCGGTTCATGGGGCCCGGGTGCAGCACCAGGGCGTCGGGCTTTGCCGCCGCCAGCTTTTCCGCATCCAGGCCATAAAACCGGAAATATTCGCGCAAAGACGGCACAAATGCCCCGTGCATGCGTTCCGATTGCAAGCGCAGCATCATCACGATGTCGCAGCCCGCCAAGCCTTCGCGCATGTCGTGGTGGACCTCGACGCCCAAACGGTCGGCGGCGGGGGGCAACAAGGTCGGCGGCGCGACCACGCGGATTTGCGCCCCCATGATCCCCAGCAGTTGAATATTGGAGCGCGCCACCCTGCTGTGCAGTATGTCGCCGCAGATGGCCACCACCAGCCCGTCCAAGTGACCCTTGCGCCGCTTGATGGTCAGGGCGTCCAACAACGCCTGGGTGGGGTGTTCGTGGCTGCCGTCGCCGCCGTTGATGACGGCGCAGTCGACCTTTTGCGCCAACAGGGCCACCGCCCCAGACTCTGGGTGGCGCACCACCAAGACATCCGGGCGCATGGCGTTCAAGGTCATGGCAGTATCGATCAGGGTCTCGCCCTTTTTGATGGACGATCCCTCGACCGACATGTTGATGACGTCGGCCCCTAGGCGCTTGCCCGCCAGCTCGAACGACGTGCGGGTGCGGGTAGAGGCTTCAAAGAACAAATTGATTTGGGTGCGCCCGCGCAAAAGCCCGAGCTTTTTGTCGACCTTGCGATTTTGGGCGACATAGCTGTCGGCCCGATCCAGCAAGTATGTGATTTCAGCTGGGACAAGCCCCTCAATCCCCAACAGATGTCGGTGCGGGAATTGATCCACCGCAGCGGGGGAGGGCATGGACGCACTCATTAAAGGAGGGTTATACGCCCCCTTCTGGCTCCCCGGCAAGGGACGCGGCAATCGCATCCAACACCCCTTGCAAAATGTAGGCGGCGGCGAGCTTGTCGACGACCTCTGCCCGGCGCTTGCGCGAGGTGTCGGCCTCTAACAATGTGCGGGTGACGGCCACCGTGGACAGGCGCTCATCCCACAGCAAAGCGGGGATCGTGATCCCGACTTTGTCCAGGTTGGCGGCGAATTGCCGGGCCGATTGGGCGGCGGGGCCTTCTGATCCATCCATGTTCAAGGGATAGCCGATCACCAGGCCGCCAATCTCTTTGCGGTCGATGATGTCGCTGATCTCGGCGGCGGTGGCTGTGAATTTTCCTCGGCGCAGTGTGGTGAACGGGGTGGCAATGACCAGTCCCGGATCTGACGTCGCCAGACCCACGGTCTTGGTCCCTAAATCCAACCCCAACAGGCGTAGGTCGGGGCTTAAAGCCTTGGCAAGTTCGGCGGGGTTGCGGACAATCATGGCGGCTGATACTTGAGCCCACACTTGGGCGGCTTTTCGTGCCCAAAAACCGGACAGTTCGGAAAGGGTGCCATATGGCGCTGGATAAGGCCACCGTTGCCAAAATCGCCCACCTCGCGCGTTTGCGGGTGGCGGACGACCGTTTGGAGGGTTTGGCCTCTGAGCTCTCCAACATCCTCACCTGGATCGAGCATTTAGAGGAAGTGGACACCGAGGGGGTCACCCCCATGTCCAGCGTCGTCGAGGCCAACCTGCGCCAGCGGGAAGATGCGATCACCGATGGCGCCAAGGCCGATGACATTTTGGCCAACGCCCCGGGCACCGCCGCCGGATTTTTCACCGTGCCAAAGGTGGTGGAATAATGGCCGATCTGACAGATCTGACCTTGGCCGAAGCCCGGGATGGGGTCCGCAGCGGCACGTTTTCCGCCACCGAACTGACCCAGGCCCATATTGATGCTGTGGAGGGCGCCCGAGGTCTGAACGCCTTCATCACCGAAACCCCTGAACGCGCCCTGGCCATGGCGGCTGACAGTGATGCCCGGGTTGCGGCCAATGATCCCCGCCCCATGGAAGGGGTGCCGATCGCGATCAAAGACTTGTTCTGCACCGACGGCGTGCGCACAACGGCGGGGTCTCACATATTGGAGAATTTCACCCCGCCTTATGAATCCTCGGTGACCCAAAACATTTGGGACGCCGGTGGCGTGCTGTTGGGCAAAACCAATTTGGATGAATTCGCCATGGGCTCGTCCAACGAGAACAGCTTTTTCGGCCCTGTAGAAAATCCCTGGCGGGCGGCCGACGATGGCCAATCCCGCGTGCCCGGCGGATCGTCCGGGGGATCGGCGGCGGCGGTGGCGGCGAACATTGCCCCCGGTGCCATTGGCACCGACACCGGCGGTTCCATCCGCCAGCCCGCAGCCTTCACCGGCATCGTCGGCATGAAGCCCACCTATGGCCGTTGTTCGCGATGGGGGACCGTGGCCTTTGCCTCGTCACTGGATCAGGCCGGGCCCATGACCCGCACGGTGCAGGATGCTGCGATTTTGTTGGAGTCCATGGCCGGGTTCGATGCAAAGGATTCCACATCCGTCGACATCGCCGCGCCAAAATTCGAGGCGGCTCTGACCGGCGAGGTCAAGGGATTGAAAATCGGCATTCCTGATGAATACCGCCTGGATGGCATGCCGTCGGAGATCGAGGCCCTGTGGACCCAAGGGGCGGAATGGCTGCGCGACGCTGGGGCAGAGATCGTCCCCGTCAGCCTGCCCATGACCCAGTACGCCTTGCCTGCCTACTACATCGTGGCTCCGGCCGAAGCGTCGTCCAACTTGGCGCGGTACGACGGCATCCGCTATGGCCTGCGCGAGGACGCGGAAGATCTCACCGACCTGTACGAGACCACCCGGGCGTCAGGGTTCGGTGGTGAAGTTCAGCGGCGCATTTTGATCGGCACCTATGCCCTGTCGGCTGGGTACTACGATGCCTATTACCTGAAGGCCCAAAAGGTCCGCACCCGCATTGCCGAGGATTTCCGCCAGGCGTTCGAAACCGTTGACGTGTTGTTGACCCCCACGGCCCCGTCGGAGGCCTTCGTGGCAGGGTCAAAATCCGATGATCCCATCGCCATGTACCTGAATGATGTGTTCACGGTGCCCGGCAGTATGGCCGGACTGCCCGGGATTTCGGTCCCGGCAGGGAATGCAGCGAACGGTCTGCCGTTGGGTTTGCAGATCTTGGCCAAGCCCTTTGATGAACAAACCTTGTTCCGCGCCGCGCATGTTCTGGAGATGGCGGCTGGGGTGACCGCCCGGCCCACCCAGTGGTGGAAGGAGGCAGGGGCATGACAGGCGCACCAACCTTCGAAGGCAGCACGGGCACCTGGGAAGTGGTGATCGGCTTGGAAATCCATGCCCAGGTCACATCCCAGTCCAAATTGTTTTCCGGCGCAGCCACAGGGTTTGGTGCCGAACCCAACACCCAGGTTTCGTTGGTGGACGCCGCCATGCCGGGGATGTTGCCGGTTATCAATGAATACTGCGTCGAACAGGCCGTGCGCACGGGATTGGGTCTAAAAGCCCAGATCAATTTGCGGTCGGTGTTTGATCGCAAAAATTATTTCTATCCCGACTTGCCCCAGGGCTATCAGATTTCGCAGTTTTCCGACCCCATCGTTGGCGAAGGCACGATCTATTTGGATATGCCCGACGGATCCCAGCGCGCCATTGGCATCGAGCGCCTGCATCTGGAACAGGACGCTGGCAAAAGCCTGCACGATCAAAGCCCAACCCAGACCTATGTGGATTTGAATCGATCCGGCGTGGCATTGATGGAAATCGTCTCTAAACCCGATTTACGGTCGGCGGAGGAGGCCGGTCTGTATGTGCGCAAGGTACGCACCATCTTGCGGTACTTGGGCACGTGCGATGGAAACATGGACCAGGGCAGCATGCGCTGTGATGTGAATGTCTCTGTGCGCCACCCAGGGGACGAGCTGGGCACCCGCGCCGAGGTCAAGAACATCAATTCGGTGCGGTTTGTCCACCAGGCCATCGAGTTTGAGACCCGCCGGCAGATCGAAGAAATCGAGGGCGGCGGCACGGTGGCCTTGGAGACCCGCCGGTTCGACCCCAAGGACGGCGTGACCCATCCCATGCGCAGCAAAGAAGAAGCCCACGATTATCGGTATTTTCCCGACCCCGATTTGTTGCCGCTGGTGTTCACCCAGGGGTTTGTGAACACCATTAAAGACTCACTTCCGGAATTGCCGGACGAAAAGAAGGCGCGGTTTGAATCCGAATATGGGATTAGCGCCGCCAACGCCGGGGTCCTGGTGGCAGAGCGCGCCAAGGGAGATTTTTTTGAAGCCTTGGTGGCCAGCGCGTCGGATAAATCGGGCAAACCGGCGTCCGAAATTGGTCAGGACTGCGCCAATATTTTGATCTCTGATCTGTTCGGAATTCTGAACAAGCAGGGGCTGTCCATCGACCAGTCGCCCATTGATCACCGATCCTTGGCCGGTTTGCAGGCGTTGAAATTGGATGGAACCATTTCGGGGCGCATCGCCAAAGAGGTCTTCGTCGAAATGTTGGAGTCCGGCAAGCAGGCCGAAGACATCGTGGAAGAACAGGGCCTGCGTCAGGTTTCAGACACCGGGGAAATCGATTCCATCATTGATAAAATTATCGCCGACAGCCCAAAACAATTGGCAGGCTATAAAGCCGGCAAAGAAAATCTTTTTGGATACTTTGTTGGCCAGGTCATGAAAGCCACGGGGGGCAAGGCGAACCCCCAAGTTGTCAACGAATTGTTAAAGAAAAAGCTCTGAAACCCGCAGAAATCCTAACAAAACCTTATCAAAAAAAGTTGAGAATTCTGCCTTTCGCGACATAAAGTGTTAACGAGTCCACGGCAAAATCAACCTCGTCAAAACAGTCTGGTTCTGGTGAGGGAGAGACCATGAAACAGCCACTCGAAGTTTTTGTCAGGGAATGTCACGGGCGGGCCGATGCCGGTCACCCGGAATCCCAGTACGATTTAGGAATTTTGTTTTCGACGGGTAAGGGCGTGGCACTTGATTACGTCATTGCTCACAAATGGTTCAATTTGGCGGCGGCCGGGGGGATCCCCGAAGCACGAGAATCGCGTGCGGATATCGCCAGCCAAATGTCAAAAGATGAGGTGGCAGAGGCCCTTCGATTAGCCAGACAATGGCTGTCGGCCCGGGCACCCGTTCCGGCCGCAAACGTTACCGAATTGCACCCAGTCGCAGCCTAATTACGATTACGCGTAGTACGGAGTAGTAACGGACCCTGCTGCCCCTTTTTGGGTGGCCGGGTCCCCCCAACTTGAGCCCGCCCCGAAGGAACCGGTGGCCCCCTTACACATCCCCCTTCAATGATCGCCCGGGACGCGCTATCTAAGTGCCGGGCACGCCGCCAGCTGTGGCGCAGCCCATGGGGAGAGGTGGCCGAGTGGTCGAAGGCGGCGGTTTGCTAAACCGTTGTGCGGGGTAAACCCGTACCGAGGGTTCGAATCCCTCCCTCTCCGCCAGTCCTTGAATGACCAGAAAGCCAGGACTTATGGCTGATCGCAAAGAGACGATTCGTCACCTGCGAGCCGAAATCGCAGCCCTCGAAACCCGCCTGGATTCCGACAACCAATTGGTTTTGTCCCTGCGCGAGCAGCTGACCGACCATGAAAATAACACCGGACATGAAATGCGTACCAATGTCTTCCGGCGCGCGTTCGGTGACCGTATTCCTAGATACTTGTTTCAGCGGCGGCACCCGAGGCGAAGAAATGCTGGTGGCCGACCGTCGTGGGTTTGGGCTGTCCGCCAAAGAAGATACAGTCCCCACCAGCTTCACACTGATCACGGCGGCCTCTGGCGACCAGACATCAACGAGCTTGCCCGAAGTCAATCAGGGTCTGTTCAGCTATTTCCTGATGAAAGGAATGGAAGGCGGTGCCGACGGCAACGGCGACAACAAGATCACGGCGGGGGAACTCCACGCGTTTGTCGCGCAAAATGTTGCCCGCCAAGCACCAAGATTGGCCACCGACCAAACGCCACAAATCACCGGCGATCCTGATCGGGTTCTGGTGGCCTGGTAAGGCCCCAACACGTTACCTAAATTCAGTATTTGAACGTCACCAGTTTGTGACCGTCGGGAACTTGGTAGCCTTCGCAGGCGAACGGGTATGCCAAGACTCCACTGGGGAAGGCCTTGCCGTCGTCGTGGCAGGCCCAATAGAAAAACACAGTGGGCTGAACCCAATGGCGGAACATGTCGCCTGACCGGGTTAAGGGGTTTGCCTCGGTGGCGCGGACTTTGAATTTGAAGGCGGCATGGGGGTTGTCTTCCACTCGTCCCGAATAGCCAATGACGCCGCCCCTGGGGATGATGGTTCCCAACAAGCCGCCGCAGGAATCCGGATCATTGCGGTTCTCCACCGAATCATTGTTCCAGAAAAAGATCTGGCCTTGTTCGGCACCGCCGCCGTCCCATTCTGGGGCGATGCCGCAGGCGTCATTGGCAAGGTGCGTTCGCATCAGCGGCGTGGTGTACAGGTGGTACACGCACATGACCAAGCCGGGCCATTCGGCCTGGGCTGACTCAAAACACAGTTCAAGATCATCGAACGGTTGTTGGCGGTTGGCCCCATTCACTTTGGCAACAGCGCTGCGATTCTTAAACCCAACGAAATGCAAATCCATGGGTGCCAGCACTGGGGTCTGAAACGGCAATTTTATGTTCAGGCTGATCTTTTGGGCATACGGGGGGTAGTCGGGAAACCCGCCGTCTTTCGGCCCCAAGGTCACCATGGTCCAATCGGCTTGGGTGCCAAATCTGATGGTGCTGGATTCGTCACGTAACGCTGGGTGCTGGGAATTTATCCCGGTCATGTCCCCAGGGGCGTGGGTGACGGCCGATGCAGGGGTGGTGGGCGAAGCCGCCAAGGAAAATGTGACTGTCCCGGGGGCGCCGCCGCACCCGGCGACCAAAACCGCCAACCCCAACCCAATCGAAATGATCGTTCGCACACCCATGGGGCCATCATGACAGGGGGCGGATTTAATCGTCAAATCCCCGTGAATACCGTCTGGCGCGTTGCTGAATAGGCGAGGTGGGGCTAGGCTTGAATCAACCCCGCGATCAATGCGGGGATCCAGATACAGGGAGACAGAATCATGGGGATTTCAGTGAAAAGCTTGTTTGTTGCGGCGTTGGCTATTGGCGCATTTGCTGGTTGGCCAGCACAAACGCAAACCACTGATATGACGTTTTTTGCTACCAGCGTCGGCGGCGGCGACGGCGCGAATTTGGGCGGCCTAGAGGGTGCCGACGCACATTGTTTGAACTTGGCCGAAGCGGTGGGCGCCGGGGCCAAAACCTGGCGCGCGTATTTAAGCACCCAAGGGGTTGGCGGCGGCGAGGCGGTGAACGCCCGGGACCGCATTGGCACAGGCCCATGGCACAATGCCGAAGGGGTCGAAATCGCCGCCAATGTTGACGCGTTGCATACCGAAGGCGCCAACAACATTCAAAAATCCACCGCCTTGACCGAGGCGGGCGGGATCGTGAATGGCCGTGGGGATTCCCCCAATCAGCACGACATGCTGACCGGCACCCAACAGGACGGCATGGCGGGTACTGGCGAAAATCAGACCTGTGATGACTGGACATCCAACGGTGCCGGAACGGCAATCGTTGGCCACACGGATTTGCAGGGCAACACTCGGGGGCTCAACCTTTGGAACTATTCCCACGGATCACGCGGGTGCAGTCAATCGAACCTAGTTGGCACCGGCGGTGCCGGACTGTTTTATTGCTTCGCAATCAGAGAAGGCTAATCGAGTGCAGATCGTCGTCCGTATGACGGCGTGAATCTGAACGTAAGAAAAACTAAGTGCAGATCGTCGTCCCTCTTTTCTGGTCGCTGCTCCGCAGCATTGGGACGGCGTGAATCTGAACGGAAAATAAGATGTAGGGCGGGGCCGGTGGCTCCGCCCAACCGCCCTAGCTGTCGGCGGTAATCTTGGCGATCAGTTCCGGCAGGACGGTATCGGCCTTGTCGTTTTCGATCTGGCAGGTGCCGGCAGCATCGTGGCCACCGCCGCCATAGGACAAGCACAGCTCACCGACTTTGGTTTTCGATGATCGGTCCAGGATGGATTTGCCAATGGCGAAGACCGTGTTTTGTTTGTCGCGGCCCCACATTTGGTGGATGGAAATATTGCATTGGGGATAGACCGCATAAATCATGAAGCGGTTGCCAGCGAAAATGGTTTCTTCGTTGCGCAGGTCCAAGACCACGAGGTTGCCGTGGACGGTGCCGCAGTCTTCCAATTGATTGAGAAACTTGTCGGCGTGTTCCCGGTACAAAGTAACCCGTTCGCGGACATCGGGAAGTTCCAGAATTTCATCGATGTTGTGATCGCGGCAGTATTCGATCAGCTTCATCATCAAGTCGTAATTGGAGACACTGAAATCCCGGAATCGGCCCAGGCCGGTGCGCGAATCCATCAGGAAGTTCATTAGATTCCAGCCTTCGGGCTCAAGCACTTCTTCTTTGGAAAATTGCGCGGAATCCGCTTTGTCCACCGCCGTCATCAGGTCGTCTTCCACGTTCGGGAACGCGCTGGCCCCGCCGTAATGGTCGAACACCACGCGGGCGGCTGACGGTGCTTCCGGGTCAATGATGTGGTTGTCGGGTTTCGCCTCGCCGGCCCGCAGCGTCTCGCTGTGATGATGGTCGAATGCCAGGTGGCATCCGCGCACATAGGGCAAATTGGTGGTCATGTCGTTTTCGGTGATTTCCACCGTGCCGTCTTGCATGTCCTTTGGGTGGACAAATTTGATTTCGTCGATCAAGTCCAGTTCTTTGAACAAGACGGCGCACACCAACCCATCGAAATCACTTCGCGTGACCAAGCGATATTTTTTTGACACGGATTTGCCTCACATAAACAGCGACGAAATTTGGTACGAAACCAACCATAGCCAAGGGTTCTGGGAAGGGCAATCGCGCGGGGTGACAATTCCACTCAGGATAGGCACTATCCCCCCATGCGAACGGTTTTGACTTGGGTTTTGGCGGCTGGATTGGGCCTGTGGGCGGCCTCGTCGGTGGCGGGCCCCTTTGAAGATGCATTGGTGGCGGCACAGGCTGGCGAATTCGCCACGGCAGTCTCCCTGTTGCGGCCCCTGGCAGAGGCCGGAGAACCAGCATCCCAGTACAATTTGGGAATATTGTACGCAAACGGCGGTGGTGTTGAGCAGGATTACGTCGAAGCGGCCAATCTTTACGGCCTGGCGGCGCGCCAAGGCCATGCTGGAGCGCAAATGAACCTTGGTGCCTTGTATGGGAACGGCTGGGGTGTTGAGCGCGATTTTTCCGAAGCCTTTATTTGGTTGAGCTTGGCAGCCGCACAAGGAAATCTCGAAGCCCCAGAGTTGCGAGATTTGGCGGCGAGCCAGCTTTCAGCCGAGGAATTGGCCGCGGCCCGTGTGCGATCCGGGACCTATTGGGAGCAATACGTGGTGCCTTTCCAATAGGCCGAGCAAAACGCCGTGACGAATTTGTCCTTGTCAGAACCCATTGTTGGGGCCACCGTAGCGAATGAATCCGCCGAAAAATCCGAATTCCAGGTTTGAAATGAAATCACCACATCTTTTGCGCATTCTTGGGGCGATTGGACTTGCCACCTTGATTAGCACTGGGGCGTCGGCCCAAGGCCATGCCCCGGCTGAGGAAGAAGAAGTTGCGGCGGAAGATTTGATTGGCATGGTCATTGTCGGCAATGTGAGTGTGCCGGTGGTGCGCGGTGGACGGGTCCGCCATTACGAATATGGAACGGTCGGGTTGGCCGTCGAAGACACCCGGAAATATATGGAAGACATATGCGAACGTCGGTTCGAGCTAGCCGACGCATTCTTGGTTTTTCTGCATTCAAATCCGTTCACCCAGGGTGGCGCGACGGATGGCCCCGAGGCATCGAAAACTTTGTTGAGCTTGACCTCTCAAATCGTCGGGCCCGACATTGTGACCAGGGTCAATGTGGTGTGGAGCCGAACCCCCCAAAGCGCGAACAACGCCAATGCATTTGGTGCCCGTACAGCGGACGTCCCGTGCGGGGCGAACTAACGGTTTAAGTCTAGGCGCAGGGTGATGGGTGTGGGGCGGTTTGCGAGAACAGACCGGTACACCTGCAAATTCTCTAACACCCGTTGGACGTAATTTCTGGTCTCTGGAAAAGGGATCGCCTCGATCCAATTGATGACGTCGACCCCTCGGGATCTGGGATCACCGTATGCCCGCAGCCAACCCCGGACCCGGGACGCCCCAGCGTTATAGGCGGCAACGGCCAGGACATAGGATCCGTCAAATTGCGCGACCAAATCGGCCAAATGGGCGCTACCCAAAGCCATATTATACGCGGGGTCGGCGGTCAGGCGATCGCGGTCAAACGGCATTTGCTCGGCTCTGGCGACCACCTGGGCCGTGGCCGGCATCAACTGCATCAGCCCCCGAGCCCCCGCCGATGAAATCGCCAATTGGTTGAATTCGCTTTCTTGGCGGGCCACGGCAAGAACCAATGCCGGCTCCAAGTCACTTGCTGGATTGGGCCGGGGATAGGAGGCGGTGGCCAGAACGAGGCCGTCCTGGATGGCCCGTTTCGCCACTGACACCCCAAGATCGGGGCGCCCCGAAGTCACCGCCAAGGCCGCCACTAATTGGCGTTCGCCGGGCGTTGTGGCACGGCTCGACAGGCTAAGAATGAATGGACTCAGTCGTTGTTGTTCGTCGATTTGAGCGAGCAATTGAATGATGGGTACCAGGGCCCGATCGGTGAAGTGGTCCAAATCCCCCTGGGTGGGGACCGGATCATCGGGCAATTTCAACTTGGGTCTAGCCATGCCCATAAACCCGCTGCCCAGAACCTCGGCCGCCAACTGACCGTAATAGGTGGTTTGGTACCGGGCGGCCTCGGCATACCAGGATCGGGCGATCGCATCCTCGTCCATTTCGGTTGCCGCGCGGCCCGCCCAATAGGCACCGCGTGCCAGGCTCACCGGAAACCGCACAGCCGCGTGTTCCCGGGTGAAGTGCTGGTACGCCGAGGCCGGGTCATCCAGCAAAGTTAAAGCGATCCATCCCGCCAGCCATTCGGCGGCGGCAACATTTGCGCGGCTTGTTTGCCCGTGATCCCGGGTCAGTTGATAGGCATCGGTGACGTGGCCCAGATCCAAGGATCGCCGCGCCAAAATATTCCGTTCGGTCCACCAGGGGGCAGGGCGGCCCAATTCGGATGGAGCCGGGATAAGCAAGGCGATGGCGTCTTCCGTGTTTCCTGCACGCCGCCGCCAGCGCACCCGTTCGAACACCAATCCAGGTGCCCCCAACATTTGATCTGGAACGGCTGCAATCGCGGTATCGACACCACCCAATCGCAGCATCAGGGCAATTCGGGCGCGGCCGAGGGCGGCGGTGTCATCATCCACATGAGGCACAACCCGCCGGGCCCCAGCGGCGTTGCCATCCCAAATTAGATCGTCCAGGCGGGCTTGGTGATCGGCCAAGGACAGCACCTCACCGAACAGGTCCAACAATTCAGCCTCGGAGCCGGCGCCCAAGCGTGTCGTGGTCCAAGCCCGTACCGCCCATGCATTGGCGTCATCGGAATGCCCCAGGGATTGATGGGCCTGGGCTAGGCGCACCATGCCTTGCCCAGTAACTGCCGGGAACCGTTCGAACCAATCCAGGACTGTTTCGGGGGCCAGGTCTGGCTCCATGGCTGCCTCGACGCGAACCTTTAGTGTCACCGGAAGCGGCCAATCCTCATGGGTTTGGATAAATGCAGAAATTTCGGCGAAGGTTCCGCCGCCATCTGCCTCCAGATACCGCATCCACATCAGCACCGATGCCAAGGCTTGGTCGTCCGCTTGGGCGCTAAGACTTTGGGAGGAATCCCAGTCTTGGTCCTCGGCAGCTTGGAAAGCCGCCCGATACAATACTTGGTCCTGTTCAGACAATGCGGGGGCGCGCGGCCCACCCAGGGCCAGAATGGATAGATCTTCGGGCGAAGGTGCGGCAGCGCCCAGGGCCAGGATGCCCAAACCCGCCGCCAACCCCATCGCTAGTCGATGCCAAGTGTTCACCGATGGGGATCCTTTTGGGCAAGCCAACGCCCTGAAACCAGGGCTCTGGTTTGGATTTTACGAGGGCAGGCAAACCTCGGCAAGGTCATGCGAGCACCTGTCTTGCCGCTGGCGACTACCAGAGCTATGGTCCGACAACCGCAACCCCACACCCATTTTGGCTATGTTTCAGGGATCATTTACCGCGCTAATTACGCCGTTCAAGGACGGTGCCGTGGACGAGGCGGCCTTCCAAGCATTTGTGGAATGGCAGATCGACCAGGGTTCCCATGGGTTGGTGCCCTGTGGGACCACCGGTGAATCCCCCACCTTGACCCACGAAGAACATAACCGCGTGGTCGATCTGTGCATCGAGGCGGCTGGTGGCCGGGTTCCGGTTATCGCCGGGACCGGATCAAATTCCACCGATGAAGCAATTGCCCTGACCAAGCATGCAAAAAAGGCCGGGGCCGATGCGGCCTTGGTGGTGACGCCTTATTACAACAAGCCAACCCAACGCGGGCTGTACGAGCATTACAAGGCGATCCGCGACGCTGCCGATATCCCGATCATCATCTACAACATTCCCGGTCGATCGGTGGTCAACATGACCACCGAAACCATGTCGGATTTGGCTGAATTGTCGGGAATTGTCGGGGTGAAGGACGCCACGGCGGATCTGGCCCGAATTAGCGCCACGCGTTTACTGCTTGGGTCGAACTTTGTGCAATTGAGCGGCGACGATGCCACGGCTCTGGCGGCGATGGTCTACGGTGCCCACGGCTGCATTTCGGTCACCGCAAACGTTGCCCCGCACATGTGCGCCCAATTCCAAGAAGCCTGCCTGAAGGGCGATTATGCCAGCGCCCTGGCGTACCACGACCGGCTTATGCCGTTGCATACGTCGTTGTTCCTAGAGACCAGTCCGTCGCCGGTGAAGTACGCCGTCAGCGTGATGGGAATGTGCTCGGAAGATCTGCGCCTGCCCATGGTGGGGGTTTCTGAAGAAACAAAGGATCGCATCAGAGCATCGATGACCTTTATCGGCGTCCTGGTTTAGCTGTGGCCAAGGCCAGCCCGGGCGGCGAGGGCAGCACCACAGTCGCCAAAAACCGCAAGGCCGGGCGCGATTATTTCATCGACGAGAAGATCGAGGCTGGGATCGCTTTGATGGGCAGCGAGGTCAAAAGCCTGCGCGCCGGTCGGGCCTCCATCAACGAAGCCTACGCGGCAGAATTGGATGGGGATTTTTGGCTGCTGAATTGCCACATCCCGGAATACGCCCCGTCTGGCCGCGCCGGCCACGAACCGACTAGGCGGCGCAAGCTGCTGATGCACCGCCGTCAAATATCCAAGCTGATCGGTACGGTTCAGACCAAGGGGGTGACCGTGATTCCCTTGGCCATTTATTTCAATGCCCGCGGCATTGCCAAGGTCCTGCTTGGGGTGGGCCGGGGTAAGCACAAATACGACAAGCGTGCGTCGGAAAAGGCCAAGGATTGGCGAAGGGATCAGGAGCGCCTAATGCGGGAGAAGGGGTAGGGAGCGCGACTGCCGCAGCGAGAGTTTGTCTTCCTGAGAGGACGTTGCGCGACCCATTAAATAAGAGCGCGCTTGTTGAAAATAAGAGCGCGCTTGTTGAGAGGTAAGGGGTAGGAAGCTCACCCCTCTAATCGATCCCGAACCCCGGCAAACACCTCATCGAACATGGCAGGGGTCAGGCGCCCGGTATTCACATTGTATTGGGAGCAATGATAGCTGTCGGTGAGCACCACCCCGGAAAGTTCATGAGACGCAGCGTGGCCAAAGGGAAAATCCGCCTGACGATGGCCCAAAGCGGCGACCACCGCCTTATGGGCAATGCCACCCAGAGCAAGGATGACCCGAAGCCGCGTCAGGCCGGCAATTTCAGCCGTTAAAAAGTCTCGGCAGGTCTTGGCTTCCCCTCCGGTTGGCTTGTTTTCCGGTGGCAAACACCGCACGGCATTGGTGATCCGGGTGTTGACCAGCGCCAATCCGCCGCCCGGATCTTCCTCGTACACGCCCCTGGCGAAACCGAATTTGATCAAGGTCGGGAACAGCAATCGCCCGGCAACATCCCCGGTAAAGGGGCGGCCTGTACGGTTGGCACCCTTCATCCCCGGGGCCAGGCCGACCACCAGCAATTGGGCGTCCGTGCCGCCGAAGGCAGGGACCGGGGCATTATGCCAATCGGGGTTGGCGGCCTGCATCTGGCCGCGAAATTCCACCAATCGGGGACACAAGGCGCAGGATGACGGGGGCTCTAACGGGTCGGTCACAGGTTTGACTTGATCCATGGATTGGCACT
Source organism: Alphaproteobacteria bacterium (assembly GCA_018658465.1). Lineage (GTDB taxonomy): Bacteria > Pseudomonadota > Alphaproteobacteria > UBA2966 > CAIVPW01 > JABHVE01. The sequence goes on along the minus strand of JABHVE010000146.1, from coordinate 11,987 downwards.
GTATGCCAACCCGCCGGTCGCCGTCGAAGGTGATCCAAACGGTCGACCCCTAGCCAAGCCCCGGAGTACTGTCTGGTTCTGGCCTGCGGGTTCCGGTGGGCCGTCCGCCAACTGAGGGCGTAAATTAAGAAAATTGGATAAGTCATTGGTTTTAACATCTAAAATGGAAACACCTAAGTGATTCTGATCGGTCTAGGGGCGAACCTGCCCAGCCCCCTGCATGGCTCCCCCAAGGAAACTTTGGGGGCGGCCTTGGGATTAATCGAAGACATGGGCGTCCGCGTTTTGGCCCGGTCACGGTGGTATTCCAGCGCCCCGGAAACGACGACCGGCGGCGTCGACGATGCCTGGTACACCAACGGCGTCGCGGTCTTGGAGACCGATTTGGAAGCCGTCGCAATTCTCGACCTGCTGATGGAGGTGGAGCGCCGCCTGGGCCGCGTCCGAGTGGTGAAAAACGAATCCCGGGTGGTGGATTTGGATCTGCTGGCCCACGGGGATCTGGTGGTGGATCGGCCACCGAAAATTGTGATCCCGCATCCTCGCATGCACCGCAGATCGTTTGTATTGCTGCCTTTGGCGGAGGTTGCCCCGGGGTGGAAGCACCCAAAGACCGGGGCAACGGTCGAGGAATTGATCGCCGCACTGCCCAGCGGCGGATTAGCGACTAAAATGTGACCGGGAATCCTTGCAAAATTCCCCAGAAACCAATACATACAGGCTCAAATCTCATAGCATTGTTGTCTAAACTTTTCGGAGTTGCCGCCCTATGGCTCGGGTTACCGTCGAAGATTGCGTCATTCGTGTTCCAAACCGTTTCGAGTTGGTGATGTTGGCCTCGCGCCGCGCCCGCGCGATTTCGGCCGGCGAAGCCCTGTTGGTCGATCGGGATAACGATAAAAACCCGGTTGTTGCCTTGCGGGAAATCGGTGACGGAAAAATTGATCTGGACGAGTTGCACACATCGTTGATCCAGGGCTTGCAAAAGCATGTGGAGGTCGACGAGCCAGAGGAAGACAACATGGCGGCCCTGATGGCTGGCCAGGAATGGAGCGAGGCCATCGGCCCCGACGACAAAACCGAACTGGAAGGCGTCGAAATCATTACCGCAGATGCCGGTGAACAGATGGGCACTGCCTCGGCGAATGATGAGCCGAAAAAAGATGCATCAAAGGACGGCGCCGCCGAATAAGGCGCTTCGCGTTCCGGCCGCGCCTTGCCGGTGCCACTAGGGCATATGTCGATGGCCCAGGAAATTGATCTTGTCGAGAAGGTCCGGGCCTATGATCAGGCTGCGGACCTTTCGCTTTTGAACGCCGCCTATACCTTTTCCATGAAAGCCCATGGCTCCCAGATGCGGCAATCTGGGGATCCCTATTTTTCTCACCCCCTGGAAGTGGCTGGCATTTTGGCCGCCATGAAATTGGATCCGGCCACAATTTCCACCGCGTTGCTCCACGACACCGTGGAAGACACCTTGGCGACCATTGAGGAAATTGAACAAAATTTCGGTGGGGAAATCGCCCGGTTGGTGGATGGGGTCACCAAGCTATCCCAACTGGATGTCACATCCTCCACCCAGACACGTCAGGCGGAAAACTTCCGCAAACTTTTTTTGGCCATGTCCAACGACATCCGCGTGTTGTTGGTGAAGCTGGCCGACCGCCTGCACAACATGCAGACCCTCAAATACCTCAGCCCCGAAAAGCGTGCGCGGGTCGCCCAGGAAACCATGGATATCTATGCGCCCTTGGCGGAGCGCATCGGCATGCACGACATGAAGGACGAATTAGAGGACTTGGCGTTTGCCGAGCTAAATCCCGATGCTCGGGAGTCGGTGCTGACGCGGTTGGATTACCTGCGCGAACAAGCCGAGGACCGGGTCGCCATGATCTCGGCCCAATTGCTGGAAACCTTGGCCAAAGAAAACGTCGAAGCGGAAGTGGGAGGCCGAGAAAAACGGCCGGTGTCCATTTGGCGAAAGATGGAGCGGGATCGGTCGTCGTTCGAGCAACTGTCGGATATCGTTGGGTTTCGCATCGTCGTTGACGACATCCCGGATTGCTACAAGGCCCTGGGCGTGGTTCACGGCAAATTCCAAATGGTGCCGGGGCGATTCAAAGATTACATCTCCACCCCCAAACGCAACGGCTATCGGTCGATCCAAACCACCGTCATCGGGCCGGGCCAACACCGCATCGAAATTCAGATCAGAACCGCCGCTATGGACCGGGAAGCGGAACTGGGGGTGGCAGCCCACTGGCAATACAAACAGCACGCCGAGCACGCCGACGGCACCCAATATTTGTGGGTGCGTGAGCTGCTGGATTTGTTGGATGCCGCGTCCAACCCGGAAGAATTCTTGGAACACACCAAGTTGGAGATGTTCCAGGATCAGGTGTTCTGCTTCTCCCCAGCCGGAGAATTGATCGCGCTACCCCGGGGGGCGACTCCCGTCGATTTTGCCTATGCGGTCCACACGGAAGTGGGCGACACAACGGTGGGGGCCAAAATCAATGGCCGCATGGCACCCCTTAGGACCCAGCTTCGCAACGGCGATCAGGTGGAGATTGTGCGGTCCGAGGCCCAAACCCCGTCGCCGTCATGGGAGACCTTTGTGGTCACCGGCAAGGCGCGATCGGCCATTCGCCGGTATCGGGCCAAGCAAGAACAATCCCAGTATGCCGAACTAGGTTTGGCCATGGTCAAAAAAGCCTTTGGCGATACCGGAACCGAGGTGGCCGACGACGCCTTGGCCAGCGCCTTACCGGCCTTGAGCCACGATACCTTGGAAGACCTGTATGTGGCCGTGGGCAACGGCACCGTCAGCGCCCAAAGCATCGTCGAAACGGTTTTACCGGAACGCAAAATCAAGCCAAAAAGCCGACTGCCCAGCTTTATGCGCAAGCGCGACGCCAAGGGCGGCGACCACGCCATCCCCATCCGTGGATTGATCCCCGGCATGGCTGTGCATTTGTCGTCGTGCTGTCATCCGTTGCCGGGGGATCGCATTGTCGGCATTGTTTCCGAAGGCAAAGGCGTAACCATTCACACCATCGATTGCGACAGACTGGAGGCCTTTGCTGAAAGCCCGGAACGCTGGCTGGATGTGGCATGGGACACAGACGCCGACATCCCGGAATTTCAGGTGGGCCGCATCAAGGCGGTGCTGGCCAACACCCCGGGCAGTCTGTCCACCCTGGCCACGGTGATCGCCAAAAACAACGGCAATATCTCCAACCTCAAAATCGTCGACCGCAATCCCGATTTCTTTGAAATGCGCGTGGATGTGGAAGTCCGCGATCTAAGCCATCTCACCCACATCATCGCGGCGTTGCGCATCGACCCGGCGATCTCGTCGGTGGACAGGATCAAGGGTTAGCGGCGATGACGGAACACTTACGCTTGGGCGTAAACATCGACCATGTGGCGACCTTGCGGAACGCCCGCGGCGGCATTGCGCCCGACCCCATACGGGCGGCGCGGGTGGTGGCCGAGGCCGGTGCCGATGGGATCACCGCCCATCTGCGGGAAGATCGCCGCCACATCAACGACGCCGATTTGGCCCGCCTTAAGGCCGAAATTGCCTTGCCCCTGAACATGGAAATGGCGGCCACGGTTGAAATGGTGGCTATTGCGCTGGACCTTGGCCCTGCACATGTGTGTGTGGTGCCGGAACGCCGCGAAGAATTGACCACCGAAGGCGGGTTGGATGTTGCCGGATCAATGGACCATCTGCGGCCGCTTGTGGGGCAATTGACCGATGCTGGCATTCAAGTGGCCATGTTTATTGATCCAGACCCGGCACAGATTGCCGCCAGCGCTGAAATCGGCGCGCCGGCCATCGAGCTGCACACCGGGGAATATTGCAATGCCACCGATGACGCCGTGGCTCACCAACTGGCGCGTTTGGTGGATGGCGCTGAGCAGGCCCAAGGCCTGGGTCTGGAATGCCACGCCGGTCATGGGCTGGATTTGGACAATGTTGAACCCGTGGCGGCGATCCCCCAAGTGGTGGAATTGAACATCGGCCATGCGATTTTGGCGGACGCAGTTTTTGATGGCTTGGCGTTAAGTGTTCGGGCCATGCGGGCGGCAATGGACGTGGTGCGGGGCCTATGATTATCGGTCTGGGTAGCGATCTGATCGATATCCGCCGGATCGAGCGCACCATCGAGCGGTTCGGCGAGCGATTTTTGAACCGCATTTTCACCGACGTGGAGCGGGCGAAATCTGACCCCCGGCGGGAACGGGTGGCGTCCTACGCCAAACGTTTCGCGGCGAAAGAGGCGTGCTCAAAGGCCCTTGGCACTGGATTTCGCCGGGGAGTCTATTGGCGCGATATGGGGGTCGTGAACCTTGCCTCCGGGCGCCCGACCATGCGATTGACGGGGGGAGCAGCCCGCAGATTGGAAGAACTGACACCCAATGGAATGCGGGCCCAAATTGATGTATCCCTGACAGACGAGCCACCCATGGGTCAGGCCATTGTCATTATTTCCGGCATTCTTGAAAGCGCTTGATTAATGTTTAGAAACAGCTTTAAAAACAGGCGGTTACAGGAAAAGTTTAATGTTAAATGAAAAGGTAGCCGGAACCGTCAGTGGATTTGGCGAAGTCATCCGGACCGTAATCTATGCCCTGATAATCGCCTTAGGCATCCGCACCCTGGCATACGAGCCATTCAGCGTGCCGTCGGAATCCATGCTGCCGACCTTGCTGGTTGGTGATTATTTTTTCGTGTCGAAATATTCCTATGGGTATTCCAAACATTCATTGCCGTTTAGCCCGGATATGTTTGCGGGCCGGGTGATGGAAGGGATCCCAAATCGTGGCGACATCGCCGTGTTCAAGACACCGGCCGACAACCAGACCGATTTCGTTAAGCGCATCATCGGTCTGCCCGGTGACACGATCCAAATGCGCGAAGGCACGCTTTACGTCAATGGCGAGGAAGCCAAGCGCGAGCGGGTGGAAGATTTTCGCGATGTGGACATTTTCGGCAACGTCAAATTGGTGCCCCAATACCGTGAAACCTTGCCATCCGGGGTGTCGTACATGGTGCTGGATATCCGCACCACGCCCCAAGACAACACCGGGATATTTTCTGTGAAACCCGGCCACTACTTCGCCATGGGGGACAATCGCGATAATTCCCAGGACAGCCGGTTCAATTCCTTGGGGGCGGTGGGCCAGGTTCCAGCTGAAAATTTGGTGGGCCGTGCCGAGATTTTGTTCTTTTCAACCGATCGCAGCGGCCCGTGGTGGCAGGTTTGGCGATGGCCGGTGATGATCCGATACAGCCGCATTTTCGACAGTTTGCGGTCATGATGGTTGGCGACACCGCCTGTGGCTGATCGCCACCTGGAGGATCTCCAAGCCGCCCTGGGCCATCAGTTTGCGCGCCCTGAATTGTTGATCGAAGCCCTAAGCCACCCAAGCATCGAAGGTGATCTAGATTACAACGGCCTGGAATTCCTGGGCGACCGGGTATTGGGGTTGGTGATCGCCAGCGACCTTCGACAAAAATTCCCCCATGCGCCGGCTGGTGATTTGGCCCTGCGGTTCAATGCTTTGGTGCGCAAGGAAGCGTGCGTCCTGGCTGCCCAGGCTGCCGGATTGGGCCCTCATGTGATTATGAGCCCAGGGGAGGCCCAAGCAGGCGGCGCCGAAAAACCAGGGATCTTGGGTGACGCCTGCGAAGCGGTCATCGGTGCCCTGTATTTGGACGGCGGAATGGATGTGGCCTCCACATTCATTCACAAATTCTGGGAGACCTTGGTGGAAGAACAGGCCCTGGTGGAAAAGGATTCGAAATCGGCGCTCCAGGAATGGGCCCATGCCAGGGCACTGAACCCGCCGACGTACACCCAAGTCAGCCGATCCGGGGCCGATCACGACCCCACGTTTACGGTGCAAGTGGAAATTGCCGAGGCCGAGGGCGGCCCCCAAACCGGCCAAGGATCATCGCGCCGTGCCGCCGAACAGCGTGCCGCGGCAACCATGCTAAAGGCGATTGGCCAATGACCGATAACGCACAAGACAATCCGCCCCAGTGCGGCTATGTGGCGTTGTTAGGGGCACCCAATGCTGGCAAATCCACCTTGCTCAACGCCATGGTGGGATCGAAGGTCGCCATCGTCACGCCAAAGGTGCAAACCACCCGCACCCGGATTATCGGCATCTCCATGGAGGGGCCAGCCCAGATCATCTTTGTCGACACGCCGGGAATTTTTGACCCCAAACGGCCCTTGGAAAAAGCCATGGTCGCAGCGGCTTGGACCGGGGCTTCTGACGCCGACGAATTGGTGGTGTTGGTGGATGCCCGGCGGCCACCAGGGGCTCTGGATGATGACACCCAGCGGATTGTCGAAGGTTTGAAATCGTCGGGGCGAAAAGCATCGTTGGCTTTGAACAAAATTGATCTGGTGCCACGGGAAAAATTGTTGGCCCTGACCGATGCCATGACCGGCCAGGACAGCCCATTCACCAAGGTCTTTATGATTTCGGCCTTAAAGGGCGATGGTGTTGCCGACCTTCGCCGACATTTGGCGGGTCAAATGCGCCCCGGCCCGTGGCTGTACCCCGAAGATCAAGCGGCGGATGTGCCTTTGCGATTCCTGGCCGCCGAGATCACCCGGGAAAAGCTGTTCATGTCGTTGCACCAAGAATTGCCCTATGGCCTCACCGTCGAAACAGAATCCTGGGAAGATCGCGACGATGGCAGCGCCCGCATCGACCAAGTGGTCTATGTGGCGCGCAAAGGTCACAAGGGCATTGTTTTGGGCAAGGGCGGTGCTCAAATAAAATCCATGGGGGCGGCGGCCCGGGCGGAATTAGAAAAATTGCTGGATCGGCGCATTCATCTATTTCTGCACGTGAAGGTCCGGGAAAATTGGCTGCAAGAACCGGCTAGGTACCGCGAAATGGGTCTCGATTTCCCCACTGGCGATTAGCTGATGCAGTGGTCAGATCAGGGGATGGTGCTGTCCACCCGTCGCCACGGGGAAACTTCGGCGATTGTGCAAATTCTGACCAAAGACCACGGGCGCCATGCCGGATTGGTGCGCGGTGGATCTGGGCGCAAGGCTCGTGGGGTTCTCCAGTCAGGCAACGAGGTTTCCGTCACTTGGCGAGCCCGCCTGGAAGACCAATTGGGGACGTTTACCGTGGAATTGGCGCGGCCCCGGGTGGCCATGGTGTTGGACGATCCCCTGCGCTTGGCAGGGCTGGTCGCGGCGACGGAACTGGTGGAAATCACCCTGGCAGAACGCCAACCAAATCGGGAAGTCCACGCCGGTCTCACGGCGCTGATGGATGCCATCGAAAGCGACCCGGATTGGTCGGCCGCCTATGTGCGGTGGGAATTGGCCATGTTGGCGGAATTAGGGTTCGGTCTGGATGTGGCCCACGCCGAACCGGGGGCCATGATTTCCAGCCGATCCGGCGAGCCGGTGCCCCCAGAGCAGCTGCCCGGCGCTGGGGAACGGTTATTGCCAATGCCGGACTTTTTGCGGGGTGGTGCGGGCGACCCGCGGGCAATTGTTCAGGGCCTCGCCCTGACCGGCCTGTTCATCGAACGGGCTTTGGATGCTCCGGGTCGCGTTTTACCCTCCAGAACACGACTGGTAGAGCGTTTCGCTCGCCTGGACACAACATCTGGGGTAAAATCCGGGAATGGACGTAAAGGTGACTGACGATAACTCTGGACCTGGCGGCGGTGAAATCCGCGATGTCAGCCTGGAACAGGCCCTGGGCGAGCGGTATCTCGCCTATGCCCTATCCACGATTACCGCCCGATCTTTGCCCGATGCTCGGGATGGCCTGAAGCCCGTCCACCGGCGCTTGCTGTACGCCATGCGGGAATTGAACCTGGATCCCGGGTCAAGTTTCAAGAAATGCGCCCGTGTTGTGGGCGACGTTATCGGTAAATACCATCCCCACGGGGAGCAGGCGGTGTATGACGCCATGGTCCGCTTGGCCCAGGAATTTTCCGTGCGCTATCCTTTGGTGGACGGCCAGGGCAATTTTGGCAACGTCGACGGTGATGGTGCCGCCGCCATGCGCTACACCGAAGCCCGCCTGACTGCCGTCGCGGAAGCCTTGCTGGATGGCATTGGCGAGGACGCCGTGGATTTGCGCCCTACGTACGATGGGGAAGAAAGCGAGCCCGATGTGTTGCCGTCGGCGTTCCCCAATTTGTTGGCGAACGGTGCCACTGGGATCGCCGTGGGGATGGCCACTGCCATTCCGCCCCACAATGTGGGGGAGCTGTGCGATGCATTGATCCATGTGATCAAACGGCCCAATGCCACGGCGGCCAAGCTGGTTGAATTGGTGCCGGGCCCCGATTTCCCCACCGGCGGGCTGTTGGTGGAAAGCCGAGACTCAGTCATCGATGCGTATCGCACGGGGCGGGGCGGGTTCCGCCTGCGGGCAAAATGGAACACCGAAAAGCAATCCCGCGGCACCTATTTGATTGTGGTCACCGAAATCCCGTTCCAGGTTCCAAAATCACGCTTGGTGGAACGCATCGCCGAATTGATCAATGGTCGCAAGCTGCCCTTGTTGGGGGATGTGCGCGACGAATCCGCCGAAGATGTTCGATTGGTGTTGGAACCCAAATCACGAACTGTGGATGCAGAGGTGTTGATGGAGGCCCTGTTCCGCGCCACTGATTTGGAAGTGCGCGTGCCGTTGAATTTGAATGTGTTGGATCGCGGCCGCGTGCCCATGGTGATGGATTTGCGCGCAGCGCTTCAGGCGTTTTTGGATCACCGCCTGGAAGTCTTGGTGCGGCGCACAAAGCACCGATTGGCCAAGGCCGAAGATCGATTGGAGGTCCTGTCCGGGTATCTGGTGGTCTATCTGAATGTGGACGAAGTCATTCGCATCATCCGTGAAGAAGACGAACCCAAACCCGTATTGATAAAGACCTTCAGCTTGAACGACCGCCAAGCCGAAGCGATTTTAGATTTGCGATTGCGGCGCTTGCGCAAGCTGGACGAAACGACGATCCGATCCGAATTTGATGATCTGACCGCCACCAAAAAAGGCCTGGCGAAATTGCTGAAAGATGAACCCGGTCAGTGGAAAGTGATTACCGGCGAAATCAAAGGCATCAAAAAACAGTTTGGCGGTGGGGCCCTGGGAAACCGGCGCACAGAAATTGGCACCCCACCGGCACCGGTGGAGGTTCCCACCGAAGCGATGGTGGAGCGCGAGCCCATCACCGTGATCTGTTCAGAAAAAGGATGGATCCGGGCAGCCAAGGGCCACATCGATGACAACGGCGAGGTCAAATACAAGGAAGGTGATGGGGGCCGGTTCTGGCTCCACGCCCAAACCACCGATCAGATATTGCTGTTCGCCACCAACGGGCGGTTCTACACGTTGAGCGCCGCAAAGTTGCCCGGTGGTCGGGGGGCAGGCGATCCCGTGCGGTTGTTGGTTGATCTGCCCAACGACGAAGACATCGTCATGTTGATGGTGTTCAAGGCGGGGCAAAAATTATTGGTGGCGTCCAGCGATGGGCGCGGCTTTATCGTCTCGCAAGACGATACCGTGGCCCAAACCCGAAACGGTCGCCAAGTCTTGAAGCTTGGGTCCGGTGCCGAGGCCGTCACCTGTCGCCCGGCCGACGGCGATACCATTGCCGTGATCGGCGAAAACCGAAAATTGGTGCTGTTTCCAGCCGCCGAGCTTCCCACCATGGCCCGGGGCAGGGGGGTGGTCCTGCAACGCTATCGCGACGGTGGGTTGGCCGACGCAAAGATTTTTGATCGCACCGAAGGCCTGACCTGGGCGTCGGGAGATCGCACCCGCACAGAACGCGACCTGGATGACTGGTTTGGCAAACGCGCCCAAGCCGGCAGATTGGCACCAAAGGGATTTTCAAAATCAGGGCGATTCGGCTGACGTTAGGTGTTTGGACTGATATGGTTGTGTCCTTGAGGTTTGGCAGGGCGGCCTGTTTGGAATGATTTTAGGGAAGCAAGACAATGTCCACGCAATCTGACGTCACGACACCCACAGCGGCGGCGACGCTGCTTGAGGCATTGTGGCCCGCTCAGGATAACGCTCGGATTCTCAGGGCTCTGGTGATGGTGATTGCGGGCGTTGGTATCCTCACGGCGTCTTCGTACATTCGCATCCCCATGTGGCCCGTCCCCATGACCATGCAGACCTTTGCGGTTTTGGGCCTGGGAGCTGCTTACGGATTGCGCCTGGGCGGTGGGACCGTGCTGGCCTATTTGGCCGTCGGCGTTCTTGGTGGCCCGGTGTTCTCAGAGGGTGCCTCTGGGTGGGCATATTTCACCAGCACAACGGGCGGATATTTGGTTGGTTTCATGGTCGCCGCAGCCCTGGTCGGCTGGTTGGCAGAACGTGGCTGGGATCGTCAATTTGTCTCCATGGCCGCCGCAATGATGATCGGCAATGCCGTGATTTATGCCTTCGGAGTGACTTGGCTTTACCAAGTCCTGATTGGCCAGATGGGCCTGGAAGGATGGGATTTGACCAGAGTGTTGGATTCCGGAATGGTGCAGTTCTTGGTGGGGGACGCCGCCAAGCTGGTTTTGGCCGCCCTGGTTCTGCCGTTTGTTTGGCGGTTTGCGAAGCGACCCAATTAGGGCCACCACCCGCCAAAAATTTTCTTAGAAATCCCCTGGGCTGTCCACTATTTCGTCCAAATCGCGCCAACCTTGGGCGGCCATACGCAATCCTTCCAATGGTTGGAAGCGGGTTTTGTATGACATCTTTGGGCTTTCTGCGATCCAGTAGCCCAAATGGACGTAACTCAATCCAAGTTTTGCGGCATGTTGAATGTGCCACAACACCATAAACGATCCCAGACTTCGGATGGATTCGGTCGGGTCGAAAAAGCTGTAGCAGAGGGACAATCCGTCGGTCATTTGGTCGGTCAAACAGGTGGCAACCAGGCGGCCGTCACCGTTGCGGAATTCCACCATCCTGGTGGGTACCGCCGTGTCTTCCACCATGTCCTGAAATTCGCCGAAATCCATTGAAGCCATGCCGGAGTCTTGGTGCCGACTTTTTTGGTAGTGATGGAACAAATGATACTGCTCCCCCGTGGCGATTGGCGGGCATTCGTGGGTCACCAAATCCTTGTTGCGATTGGCGATGCGTCTCAACGATTTTGTGGCGATGAAGTCTTCGACCCGAACGCGCACGGGAATACAGGCGTGGCAGTCCTCGCAGGCCGGTTTGTAAACGATGCTCTGGCTGCGGCGAAACCCTGATGACGCCAACGCTTCGTGCAAGCGACCGGCATTGCGGCCAACCAGCGGCGTGAACAATTTGCGCTCAACTCGGTCTTCCAAGTACGGGCACGGCCCGGCCGGTGTAGCGAAAAACCGATGAAGAATTTTATCCGGGCCAGTCACGAAAAAATACCTGTGCGCTCCGCCTACCGCATATCCGGGGGCAATACCGGAGAATTGCGCAGCAGGATCAAGCTGATGCGGCGGTTTTCAGGCAGGAACGGATCTTCGGGTGTTAGCGGATCCGAATCTGCTTTGCCAACCACTTCGCGCACACGGTGTACTGGAAATCCGGATTCGGTAATCACTCGGCGGCTTGCATTGGCGCGATCCGACGACAATTCCCAATTTGTATCGCCATTAGCGGCACCAAAAGGCTCGGCATCTGTGTGACCAGAAATCCTCAAATCGTTGGGCAGTTCGGAAATCACCCGGGTGATTTCGGCCAGCAATTCTCGGGTCCGCGCGGGCATGGCGGCACCGCCGGCTGCGAACATGGACCCACCTTCTTTGTCCACCAATTGGATGCGCATGCCGGCGGGGGTCATGTCGATAATAACGTTGTCTTTCAGGGCGGCAATTTCTGGGTTGGCCTCCATGGCCGCACCCAACGATGCCTGCGCCGCGTCGAATTCTGCTTGCTCGCGCTCCGCCACCAGATCGGCAATCTCTTCATCGGTTGCATCGCGCGCCTGGGGGCCAGCC
>JABHVE010000117.1 GCA_018658465.1 Alphaproteobacteria bacterium | reverse complement strand
CCTCCCCCGTGGCGGTCAGATGCAGGTGGCGATGGCGGCGGTCGTCGTCGTGGCGGCGGCGCTCCACAAACTCCTGGTCCACCAATTGGCGCAGCACCCGGGACAGGCTTTGCTTGGTGATCCGCAAAATGCCCAACAGCCCCGCCACCGTGATCCCGGGATTGCGGCCAACAAAATGCAGGACCCGGTGGTGGGCGCGGCCAAACCCGTATTGGCTCAGCAAGCGGTCGGGCTCCGCTGTGAAATCCCGGTAGGCATAGAACAATAGCTCTGCCGCCCGGCGCAGATCGTCCGGTTGCTCGGGAGTGCCTTCGGGGGCCAATTCAGGTTTGGTGGAATATACGTCAACCATGTTGACATATATTAGACAGATTGTTACATAGAGCAACCGGAATTCGACACAAATGACGCAAAGCGTGACGCGAAGCGGCGATGATCAGGGAGTTTGCGAGCCATGGCGGGTGCATCCTATGACGACCGCGAAGGGGTGATCTGGTACGACGGCCATACGGTGCCGTGGCGGGATGCCCGCCTGCATGTGTTGTCTCATGCCCTGCATTACGCGTCGTCGGTGTTCGAGGGCCAGCGATCCTATGGCGGCGAAGTGTTCAAGCTGGCCGAACATACCGACCGCCTCCATGCCTCCGCCGACGCCATGGGGTTTGAAATCCCGTACACCGCCAGCCAGATCAACGACGCCACCAATGCCTTGCTGAAGACCAGCGGTATTGTTGATGGCTACATTCGCCCGGTGGCTTGGCGGGGGTCAGAAATGATGGGGGTTTCGGCCCAGCAAAACACGATCCATCTGGCCATCGCCGCCTGGGAATGGCCGTCGTATTTTTCGCCCGAAGCGCGCATGAAGGGCATCCGCTTGCAAACCGCCAAATGGAAACGCCCGTCGCCGGAAAGCGCCCCCGTTCATGCCAAGGCGGCTGGGCTATACATGATCTGCACGTTGTCCAAACACGCCGCAGAAAAAGCCGGGTTCGATGACGCGCTGATGCTGGATTATCGGGGCCGGGTGTCCGAAGCCACCGGCGCGAATATTTTTCTGGCCATCGACGGGGCGTTACACACCCCCGACCCCGACTGTTTTTTGAATGGAATCACCCGGCGCACGGTCATCGATCTGGCCCGGTCACGCGGCATTGAAGTCATCGAGCGGGCGATCATGCCGGACGAATTGGCAAGTGCGACCGAGGTTTTCCTGACCGGCACTGCGGCGGAAGTGACCCCAGTGGGCACCATCGACGACACCACATTCCAGGTCGGCGACATCACCCGCCAGATGGTCGAAGATTACGATCACACCGTCCGCGGTGAAGCGCTGGGTTAGCTCTCCGCCGGATCGATCTTGATTTCTAATGCGGCGTGGGCAGTGCGCAAGGCCGCTTCGACGGTGGCGGGATCTTCGCCACGGGCGAAGATGAACCCCAGATATTTGTCACCTTCGGGCAATGGCACCACGGGCTGGCCGTCTGGAATCGTGATGCGCACGTCTTCGATGCCGGGCACATCCCGGGCGGCGTCCTGACCGCCCACGGATGCCAGCACGCCCCCTGACGGTATTGGGATCATCATGACACCGGAGGCGTCTGCGCCTCGGTCCAAATCGGACTGGGGCAGCCCCAAGGCGTGGCGCAGAATGATTTCTTCCAGGGATAGGCCTGCACCAAATTTCAATGTGCGCCCGCACAGGCCGCCGATGGACCGGGCCGCCACTTCGATTACCCATATGCCGCCATCGTTGATGCGCAGTTCCGCATGGACGGGGCCTTGGGCCAGGCCGATGGCCTTTGCCGCGTTGGATGTTGCGGCGATGACTGCGCCTTGAGTGGTGTCATCCAGCCTTGAAGGGGTGACGTAGATGGTTTCTTCGAAGGTCGGGCCTTCCAACGGGTCGGGCTTGTCGAATAGGGCCAGTGGGTGGAGTTCGCCATCGATCAACAAGGCTTCTAAGGCCACTTCGATGCCGGGCACATAGGCCTCCACCAAAATTTTGTCGCGGTCGGGGCCGGCGCGATCCCCTGCGTCTTCGATGATCTGTTTGACCCGAAAGAACGCCTCGACGAAAGAATTATCGCCGTCGGCACGCAGGACACCTCGGCTGCCGGAAAGCGACAAGGGTTTCAAAACGCACGGGTACGTCACCGACCGGGCGGCTTTGGATGGGTCGTCATCAACCGAAAGAACTGTAAAGGCCGGGGAGTCCACCGGGGCCGGGGCCAAGGCCTGACGCAGCAAATGTTTGTTGCCCGCGATCTGAACGGCATGTGTGGGGCTGTGATCCAGATTTAATGCGTGGCTTGCCGCCGCTGCCAACACTGCGGCCTGTTCGTCCGCCGGGATAATGGCGTCCAATGGATAATCCCTGTGGAACGCGGCAATCGTGGCGACGCCTGCATCAATGTCGTGAAAGTCCACCGCCAACGAGGTACCCGGTGCGGCGTCGGCCAAAACCTGGGGCTGGTCTGATCCGACCACGGCGGTGGCCCCCACGGCATCTGTCGCATCCAAGAAATCTTTCGCCCGATATGACGTGGTGGGGATTAGCAACAGGACCCGTGCCATGGGGGTGCCCTAAATCGCGACGCCCAAATTCGCGAACTGGCGGACCGTGGGTTCGGCGCAGCAAAACCAGGCCTCGCTTAAATGGGGCACGGGCAGGGGAGTTGCCTGGTCGATGGGCGCGGCCAAGGTGGGCAGTCCAGCGGCTTTTTGCGCCAGGGCGCGAATGCGATGGAAGGATTCTCGCCGGGTTAGGCCGTCTGAGTCACCGGTCTCTGCCGCCGCCGCCACGGCAATTTGCAAGGCGTCCACGGCGGGGTCGGGATGACGCCACACATGGGACAATGCTTTTTGGTGATAGTCGCCAAACATTTCCCCGGCGTCGGGCAGGCCCAAAAGACCGGACCCTTGGGTCACCAACAAACGGATCGCCAGCTGCACCGGGGCCACGTGGTCGATCAAATCCAGATCGGCGATTGTGGTCAAAAGATTGGCGTATCCGGCCAAGGTGGTCCATGGAGTGAAGGGCACGAATGTCGGCGCGAGCACCAAGCCCAGATCATTGGCCAAGGCCACGGCCCGATGGAAATCATCGACCGTGTGGCCTTTGTCGAGGATCGCCAAAATGTTGTCGTCCACGGCTTCCACTGCGGTGGTCACAAACACGCATCCGGTGGCGACCAATGTCGGCAGCAAATCGGCGTGGCGCAGCAAATGCTCCACCTTGATCGTCACGTCGTATGTCAGGCCGGGAAATTCGTCGGCCACGGATTGGACCAATGCCATGGCATGGGCGGGGCCATTAAAAAAATCTGGGTCACCAAAGGTGATGTGCCGCGCCCCGGCGGCGACTTGGTTGCGAATGTCGGCCATGACCACGTCACGTTGAACGATGCGGAATTTGCCTTTGTAGACCGGCACAACGGGGCAGTGGAGGCAGGTGTGCTTGCAGCCCCGGCTGGCTTCGGTGTATCCGGCGACCACAGAGCCATCGCGACCATCGTTCAATTTGCCGTAGTGAGACAGGGCAGGCAGATCACTGCGCCGGGGAACTTGGAATACCTGCTTGGCCAACGACACCAACGGCACGGATGGGGCGTTCCCCGCCAATAAGCCGCGCGCCAAATCAACCAAGGGGCCTTCGAATTCACCGCCGACGACCGAGTCCGCCCCTAAGCTTTTTAGGTAGTTGCTGTTCACCGGGCCGTACAGGCCATAGCAATTGATGTGGGCGGCAGGGTTCATGGTCCGCAGGCGGGGCAGCAGTTCCGCCGCCATGCGGGTGGCGGTGTGCATGGGAATGTACAGGGCGATCAGATCAGCCGAAATTGCCGCCGCTTCGTCCAGGGCCTCAACCGCCAAGTCGTTGCAGGTGACGTCGAGGCCCGCCCGTTCCAGCCACGCAGCGGGCGAGGCTAGGCCAAAGGGCTGATGCCCCAGGTCATAGGTCGACAGCAGCAGGGCCGCCGTCGTGGGTTTGGAAATGACTACTTTCCGGGTTGGAAGTACGGGTTTTTGCCGCCTTCGTGCTCGGTGGTATCCAGAACAGCGACGATGGAGGGCACGTTGTCTTTGATCGCCACCTCGACCCCCTGTTTCAGGGTCACGTCTGCCATGCCGCACCCCTGGCAGCCGCCTTCCAAGCGGATGTAGGCGGTGTTGTCGGCAACGTCCACCAACGAAATGTGGCCACCGTGACCGGCCACACCGGGGTTCACCTGTTCGTCCAAGACCTTTTGTACGGCGAGGCCTTCGGCAGTATCCAGACCGGGTTTCGGAACGAAATCGGCTTGGTCCACCACCTCGCCGACTTCGGGAACATAATGGCGCAACATGGTTTGAATGCCGCCCAACAGGCTGGACGCCCCACCGACAAACGCCAAGTGGACGCGTTCATGGTCCGGGTCAAACCCCAGGTATGTCACGTCGCCGTCTTGATCTTTGGCCACCGGGCGAATGCGGGTTTCCAGCAAATCCTTGATCTGTTCAGAAATATCACCGTCGGTGACCAATTCCGGGGCGCCAACGGCGGCGGCCTTTTCAGCCGCGACCCCATCGGCCAACAGCCCTTCGCCGGAGGTAAAGTGATCCATGATCACGCCCAAAATCGCCGGCTTTAACGTCTTCCATTCCGATCCACCCGCCTTGGTCAGGGTGATGTGATCGGTACCCAATGACACAGCTTCAACCGAGGCCACGGCGAACAATCGATCGGCCAGGGGCGAGGCCTTGGCCCCCTCGGCGTCGGAAAACGCCATTTGGCCCGCAGGCAAGACCTGACGGCCGGGTAAAAACTTCAATTCCGACGGATTTTCGGTTTCTTCAGTTTGGATAAACATGGATGAGCTCCGGTCAATCGCGATTTTCACTAAAATGCGCCCGCGCGCTGCGGATTTCAAGGCACGGAAATCCCTTATAAAACCCTTGATTAATAAGGGAATTCAGACGGGCGGTCTCTCTAGCCCTTGGCCACCACGATTTTGGCGGGCGATTCCGGGAAATTTTCGGTCCAACGGTCGGTGGCGTCGTCGTCCGAGGCCTTTGCTGCCACCCATTTTTCGCCGTCGACCGTGGCTTCCTGTTTCCAGAATGGCGCCTTGGTTTTCAGCCAATCCATCAGGAATTCTGCTGCCTCGAAGGCTGCCTGGCGGTGGGGGGACGCGGTGATCACAAGCACGATCTGTTCCCCGGGCTCCAATCTGCCATAGCGATGAATGATCAGGCTGGCGTCCAGAGCCCAGCGATCATTGGCCTGGGCCTCGATCTTGGCCAGCATGGCCTCGGTCATATCTGGGTAGTGTTCCAAGGTCATGGCGGAGATCGCCTCGCCCCCGGCGATTTCCCGCACTAACCCAGTGAACGTCACCACGGCACCGATGTTGGTGTTGCCGGCGACCAATGCCTTGGTTTCCGCCGCCACGTCGAAGTCTTCCGATTGTACCCGAATGGCCACGGCCTAGCCCCCTGTGACCGGCGGGAAAAACGCGACCTCGTCGCCGTCTTTGACTGGGTCGGTTGAGTGGGCGAATTCCTGGTTCACGGCGACCCGCACCACCGATAAGTCTTTCATGGCCTCGGCATATCCCGGGCCGCGATCCGCCATCCATGTGAGTAGTCCGCCGACGTCGGCGATCCCATCGGGCAAGGGCACCGATTCGCTGGCGATCCCGACCTTTTCGCGCAGCCATGCAAAGTACAGCAATTCCATGGGGCTAGCTTAGATCATGCTCTTGGCTGGTTACAACGCCACACGGGCGGCGATGAAGTCGGAAATGGCGTCGATATCGTCCCGACCAAAGGTGGGGACCGAGATATCGGGGTTTTGGTCACCGACCACCGCCACCACGTGTTCATCCCCGGATTGCAAGGTGGGTTCGGTATTTTCAGGGGCGCGGACTTCAATTTTGGCCAGGGGCAGGGTCTTGAAGCCTTCCACCAGGACCAAATCCACCGGGGTCATATGGGCGATTAAATCTTCCAGGGGGGGCTCAGTGCCTGTTCCCAATTCCCGCATCAACACCCACCGTTGCTTTGACGCGAACATGACTTCCTCGGCCCCCGATTCCCGGTGGCGAAAGGTGTCTTTGCCGGGGGTATCAATCTCGAACCCGTGGTGGGAATGCTTGACGGTGGACACTGACAGCCCGAGGGATTTCAAGGCTGGGACTAGGCGCGTGATCAAGGTGGTCTTGCCGCTGTTCTGGCGGCCCACAATACCAAGAATTTCCATCCTATATTCCGCCTAGACGCCGTCTCTTAGATGGGTTTTTCCGGCGCGCAAATAATCATAGCCAGAAATCAGGGTAATTACTGCGGCGACCCACAGGCCCAGATCGCCGATCATTGTGGCGGCCAGGGCGTCGGGCAGAACCCGATCCCCCGCGGTCCCCGAAATCAAAAACCCAAGGGCCACCAGTTGCACCACGGTTTTCCATTTTCCCAGGGCGGATACCGGAACACTGACGCGGATTTCCGCCAAGAATTCACGCAGGCCCGACACCACGATTTCCCGCAGCACGATGATCAGGGCGGGCAGCACGGTCCAGCCGTCAATGCGGTCCAACGCCACAAGCATCAGGATGGTGGTGGCCACCAGCAGTTTGTCGGCGATGGGGTCCATGAATTTGCCCAAACTGGACTGCTCGTTCATGGCTCGCGCCACATAACCATCCAGAATGTCGGTAAGCCCGGCGATGGTGAACAAGGCCAAGGGCACCCAGAAGGCGTATTCGCCGTCCAGATAGAACGACGCGATCAGCGCTGGAATCACAGCGATCCGCGACAGGGTCAAAAGGTTGGGCAGGCTTGTAATCACACCGGGCTTTTATCAGGTTTGCACTCAGTCATGGAAGTGATTGTAAATCGCACCGGCAACGGTGTGGGAAATGCCATCGACGGATTCCAGATCGGCGATCCCGGCCTCGGTTACCGCCCGGGCCGAGCCAAAATGGTGCAGCAAGGCACGTTTGCGGGCCGCGCCAATCCCCGGCACCCCATCCAGGGGTGAGCCCTTAATACGCCGGGATCGGCGGCCGCGATGGGCTTCGATGGCAAACCTATGGGCCTCGTCCCGCAGACGTTGGAGGAAATAGAGAACGCTGTCGCCGTCAGGCAGTCGGAACGGCGCCTTGTCAGGAAAATGGAATTGCTCGCGTCCGGCGTTGCGATCGGGGCCTTTGGAAATTGCCCCTAACATCACGCCCGTAATACCCAAATCGGTGAAGACCGATTGGGCCGATGATAACTGCCCGGCACCGCCGTCAATCAGTACCAAATCCGGCCAGTTGCCGGATTCCCGTGGGGCGTCTTCTTTCAACAGCCGCGCGAACCGTCGGGTCAGGACTTCGCGGACCATGGCGAAATCATCGCCGGGGGCTAGGTCGGGATTTTTGATGTTGAATTTACGGTATTGGTTGCGGGCCATACCTTCGGGCCCCGCCACGATCATGCTGCCCACGGCATCGCTGCCAGAAATGTGGCTGTTGTCGTAGACCTCGATCCTTTGAGGCGCGCTATCCATGCCAAAAGCATCGGCGACGCCTTCTAGCAGCCGCCGCTGAGAGGCGCTTTCGGCCAACCTTCTGTCTAGAGCTTGTGCGGCGTTCGCCCCTGCGCGCACCACCAGGTCATGCTTCTTGCCGCGCTTTGGTGTCAGCAAAGTGACTTTGCGTTCGGCCCGCTGGCTCAAGGCTTCTTCCACCAATGCGTGGTGTTCGATGGGGTGGGACAGCAGAATTTGTTTGGGCGGCGGGTTGCCGGCATAGAATTGCCCAAGGAAGGCTTCGGCGACTTCAGCGGGGCCGTGATCGGCGGCATTGCTGGGGAAATGGGCGCGATTGCCGAAATTTTGCCCGGCGCGAAAGAAAAACACCTGAACGCAGGTCTGGTTGGCCTTTTGGTGCACCGCCACCACGTCGGCGTCACCGATCCCTGGGTTATTGATGCCCTGGCGGGCCTGAATTTGGGTCAGAGCGTGGATTCTGTCGCGATAAATTGCAGCGGTTTCAAAATCCAGATCGCTGCTGGCGGCCTGCATGCGGGTGGAAAAGCTTTCCTGGATGCCGTGAGATTTGCCGGACAGAAACGTAAAGGCTTGATCGACAATCACCCCGTAGTCTTTGGCGTCGATTTTGCCCACGCAAGGGGCGGTGCAGCGCTTGATTTGGTACTGCAAACACGGGCGGGTGCGGCTGGAAAAGATGCTGTCCGAGCAATTTCGCAGGGGAAAGGCTTTTTGCAGGGCGTTGATGGTGGCGTTCACGGCGCCGGCCGAGGCAAACGGCCCGAAATATCGACCAGCCCGATTGCGGGCCCCCCGGTGCTTGGTGATTTGGGGCCAATCGTGTTCGCCGGTGATCAGGATATAGGGAAACGATTTGTCGTCCCGCAGCAGGATGTTGTACCGGGGCTTAAGCTTTTTGATGAGGTTGGATTCCAGCAACAACGCTTCCACCTCGGTATGGGTGGTGATGAACTCCATGGAGGTTGTCGCCGCCACCATGCGCTGGAGCCTGCCATCCATGCGGTTGGGGCGAGTGTAGGCGGCCACGCGCTTCTTCAGGTTCTTGGCTTTGCCGATGTACAGAGGATTGCCCTTGGCATCGTGCATTCGGTAAACCCCGGGGGATCCGGGCAAAGTTCTGAGGTGGCCCTTGATCACGGCAATTCCGGCGGCCAGAGACGGCGGATTTGTCGCACCCTGGGGCACGGGGTCTTCCGCCGAATGGCTATTGGAGGTGTCGGGAGAGGCGTGCGTGCCGCCGGTTTCAGCCGGTGTCATAGGTGTGGCTTTCTGGGCCAAAATTCTGCGAACCAAGTATCCACTATTTCTGTGGATAACCGGGTGGATATGTCGGGTGATCGACCATTGATTTAGGGCGAACCCTAGGGTCTGCCATAACTGCACAAAATTTAATCATTTTCGATAAGATCTTGATTTTTAACCCATAAATAAAGTCAAGCAGGAACCCGACACCCCGGGCACTCAAAGGATCAGGAATATTGTCGTAGTCTTGCGCCTTGGCGGGCCACTGTGCACAACATTTCCATATTCGTCAGCCATTTGGCCGAACTTCTTCACGGGTTAGAGTCAAAATCATTAACAGCCCCAGGCAAAAATCTACGCCCTGGTGGACCCATATTTTTGCCCGACTGCGCTTTTTTTATCCTGAGGGTTGAGCGGATTTCGTAACCTCCGCCCCGACCCCTGCGGCCTCGGCCACAGCGTGCAGTTTTTCGACCCGAACATGGACCTTTTCCACAAAATCTTGCTCCAGGCACAAATCTGCAATGGCTTCGGCCAAGGTCTCCACCAAATTGATATGCCCCTCCGCAATCAGTCCTTTGATGGCCTCGACAATGGCGTCATAGGAAACGGTGTCTTCCAGGCGATCCTCCATGGGCCCAACGCCTACGGTCATGGCCAGATTGATGCGGATGGGCTGGCTGTCTTGGCGCTCGTGGGTGTAGACGCCGATTTTGGCGGTTAGCTCCAGATCGCGGATCACCACCACCCGGGACTCCAATAATCCCTTAGCCATCGGTTTCGCCCCCTTGCCATTTGCCACCCCGGTCCAAATGCTGGCCGGAATCCAGGGCGATCATTTGCCCGGTCATGGTGGGGGAGCCAAGAATGAAGGTCACGGCTTCGGCGATCTTTTCCACGGTTGTGGCTTGTTTCAAGGGTGTTGACGCCACCTGGGCGGCGAATTGCGCCGGGGTTTGAGATTTGCTGGCCAACACCGGGCCGGGGCCAATGCCGTTGACCCGAATGTGGGGGGCCAAAGCCATGGCCATGGTTTGGGTCAGGGTCCACAGGCCGGTCTTGGTCAGGGTGTAGGACACAAATTCAGGGGTCAGGTTCCAGACCCGTTGATCCAACAGGTTGATGACATTGCCGCTGGCGCCCTTTGGCAGCCCTGCCGCCATGGCCTGGATCAGGACGAACGGGGCCCGCAGGTTGATGGCGAAATGGCGATCCCAAGAAGCTTGAGTGACGGTGGCCGCCCCATCGTGTTCGAAAAGCGAGGCGTTGTTGACCAAACAGGTGATGGGTCCAATGTCGGCTGCCACTTGGGTGGCCAAATCGGTGACCTGGATCTCGTCCGCCAAATCGGCGGCAAAGGTGGTGGCACTTCCGCCTCTAGATTTGATCAACCCGGCGGTTTCATCGGCCTCGGCCTTTGAGCGACCGTGGTGAACCGCCACGGTCCAGCCATTGGCCCCCAATTCCAAGGCGATGGCCCGGCCAATGCGCCGCCCCGCCCCAGTGACCAGCGCGACGCCGTCTACACCCTCTACACCCTCTACCATGGCGGCCACACGTCGCTGGCGGCCAAGGCGGGCGGCAGATCTGTGAATTGCAGGCCAATGACCCCGGCGTACAGAACCAAGAACCCCAATCCACCGACCCGTCCCACCGTGCGTTGGCGCAGGGCGTATGGGATCAGCAATAAAGAAACGCCGATCATCACCCACATATCAAAGGACAGAACCTCCATGCCCACCGGAATGGGTGAAATGGCGGCCGTTAACCCCAAGACCCCCAATATATTGAACATGTTGCTGCCCACCACGTTGCCAATCGCCACATCCCCGTGCTTGCGGAAGGCCGCCACTGCCGAGGTTGCAAGCTCTGGCATCGAGGTTCCCACGGCCACCAACACCACGCCAATAACTTTGTCCGAAACCCCGATCGTTCCAGCGAGGGAAACGGCGGCTGGCACCAATACCTGGGACCCACCCCACAGGCCGACAACGCCAATGGCGATGAATAGCACCGACAGGACGATCGACGGCGGGGCGTGATGCAGGGCTTCGATGTCTTCTTCGTGGTCGAGCTCCAAT
>JABHVE010000081.1 GCA_018658465.1 Alphaproteobacteria bacterium | reverse complement strand
GAGGAGGGCGCCATCGCCGCCGCCGAGGCGGTCGAGGCATATCAGAGCCAATTCGAATTGGGCGAGCGCACCCTGCTCGACCGGCTGACCATTCAGGATCAGTGGTTTGCCGCCGAGACCGGGATTTTGAATGGCCGCGCCGCCGTGACCCTGGGCCACTACCAGGTCCTCGCCGCCATGGGCCGCTTAAGGGATGCTTTTTAGTGCAGATCGCCGTCGCTTGACGGCGTGAATCTGAACGGCACATAAGAGTCTGCCCTCCATAAGCCGTCACCCCCGGGCTTGACCCGGGGGTCTACGCAGCAACCAATTGGACACCGACACGAAATGCGAGGTGGATGGGTCTACATCGCAACGAACCGGCCAAAGGGCACGTTATATGTTGGCGTGACCAGCGATTTGGCACGACGCGCCTGGGAGCACCGGACAGGCACAAAAGCCAGCTTCACCAATCGTTACGCCGTGAAGCGCCTAGTGTACGCTGAGCACCATGACCATATTCTGTCGGCGATTCAGCGGGAAAAAAATTTGAAACACTGGTCGAGAGCTTGGAAGGTGAAACTGATCGTTGAGGCGAACCCTGAGTGGGATGATTTATTCAGCCAACTCGTTTGACTGAGACTGCCGCGTAGATCCCCGGGTCAAGCCCGGGGATGACGGAGAAGAGGTTTCTACGCACCCCCTCGCTTTGTTTCCATGCCGATCAGAGTCACGTGGCCGAAAGATCGGCCACGATCTGCACTCTCTAATACCGATCAGAGTCACGTGGCCGAAAGATCGGCCACGATCTGCACTCTCTAATACCGTTCAGATTCACGTGGCCGAAAGATCGGCCACGATCTGCACTCTCTAATACCGTTCAGATTCACGTGGCCGAAAGATCGGCCACGATCTGCACTCTGGTCACGCAGTGTTTACCCATGTTTAGGGCGTGTTGGGGGTGCGCAGGTGTGGCGCGGCTGATACCAATGCCCCCATGAAAAACATTGCACGTTGGGCGGTTGCCGCCCTGACTTTATTGGGCGCTGGCTCGACGCTGGCGGCGGAAGAACTCCAGGACTGCGAGACCTGCCCGGTCATGGTGGTGATCCCATCTGGGTCGTTCGAGCGCAGCGATACTCTGGATGGGCCTGCGTTTTCGGTGACCTTCGAAAAGCAATACGCCATGGCCAAGTTCGAATTGACCCTGGCCGAGTTCAAGCCATTTGTTGCGGCCACTGGATTTGCTGATCTTGGCTGCGAACGGTTCCGCACCACTGGCGCAATTGCCGACGCCGAAGCAGGTTGGCAAAATCCTGGGTTTTCGGTGCGCGACGAGCACCCCGTGGTTTGTCTGAGCTTTGAGGCCGCCAACGCCTTTGCCGCGTGGCTTAGTGAGCAAACCGGCGAGACCTATCGTCTGCCGTCCGAAGCCGAATGGGATTACGCCGCCCGAGGCGGCGCTGGCAATGGCTCGGACTATCTGATCAACGGCAATTTGGAATTTGCCCAAGCCAAATGCGCCACGTGCTTTGGCGGCGAAGTCATGGGCCGTGAAGACGATTTGGCACCTAGTTCCGTAGGCGGAATGAATTTGAATCCCTTTGGTTTAGGGGACGTTTTGGGCAATGCGGCGGAATGGACGCTGGACTGCAAAAATGCCTCCCTTGCCGCCGCCCCCACCGACGGCGCTGCGTTTCTGGACGGCAATTGCGACCAGCGCATCACCCGGGGCGGAACGTTCCACAATGAAATGCAGGAACTGGCGCGGTTCCGCTTTGCCCGCGCCATTGGTGTCGGCCACAACGACATTGGTATTCGGTTGCTCAGAGAGCTTTAATTTTTTTGGCCGATCAGATTCACGCGACTTTTTTGTGCCGATCAGAATCACGCGGCTGAGAAGCCTCAGCCGCGATCTGCTCGCGCGACAATTTTCTCAAAATCGCGGTGCATGGGTCAGGCCGTCCGCAGGACCGATCTGCTCGCGCGACTAAATTGGCGTGATTTCCCGATCGCTGCTCCGCAGCATTGGACATCGGAATTCGGTTGCTCAGAGAGCTGCCTTAACTCGACGAGTTAGTCGCGCGAACAGATCGTGGTCGATCTTCGACCACGTGAATCTGATCGGCCAGCAAATAAGCAATCTGATCGGCCAACAAAAACCCCTTCCAGCTGTGCGGCTTTTCGCCGCCCTTGCCGTGCCATTTCACAGTGGCGTGTTCGGGACCCACATTATATGTTTGGCCCAACACGCGGCATTTCAGCTGTGAAATCGCAATAATCAGCGAAAAATTTGGGAGTTCGGACGTGAAGCGCATTCTTTTGGGAATTATTCTGGTCGGTATCGTTGGCCTTATTGGCGGCTTGGCCTGGGCCATGCGGTATCCCGCGTTGGACCCCATCGCTCCGATCGATGCCTCCATGGAATTTGACAGCCAAGTCGTTGCCCTGGGCCGGGATTTGGCCGGATTCGGCGATTGCTCGGTGTGCCATACGGACCCCCGACAGGGCCTGGAATACGCCGGGGGCCTGCCCCTGGAGACCCCATTCGGAGTGCTTTACACCACCAACATCACCCCGGACGTGGAGACAGGCATCGGCACCTGGTCGGAAGAAGCCTTTTCCCGGGCCATGCGCGAAGGGGTGGATAACGAGGGCCAGTATCTGTATCCGGCCTTCCCGTACGACCATTTCACCAAGATCACCGACGAAGATATGCATGCCCTGTACGCCTACATCATGTCGTTGGAGCCGATCAATTACACCCCGCCGGAAAACGAGCTGGGCTTTCCCTTTAATATTCGCCTGTCCCTTGCCGGTTGGAATTTGCTGTTCCTGGATACCAGCAGATGGGAGCCGGATCCCACCCAGTCTGATGAATGGAACCGGGGATATTATCTGGCCGACGGCCTGGGCCATTGCGAGGGCTGCCATACGCCCCGCAACCTGATGGGCGCGGAAATCCCCAGCAAAGCCTATGACGGCGCCATCGTGGAGGGCTGGTACGCCCCCGCATTGAACGACGAAACCACATCGGCGGTGCCGTGGACCCAAATCGCGCTTGTGAACTACCTGCTGGACGGTTGGGACGTAGACCACGGGGTTTCAGCCGGTCCCATGACCCCCATCGTCAACCATTTGTATGATCTGCCCGAAGACGACGGGTTTGCGATTGCTAAATATATTGAGTCCCTGCGCCCGAATTTGCCGACCGAAGCAGCGACGGCGGAGCTGGTGGCCTTTGCCGCGGAACGGGAATGGGATCCGGAAAACCCGCCGTCCTATGACGATCCTGGCCTTCAGGCCGGTGTCGAAGCCTTTGACGATTTGTGCGCCAATTGCCACAAAGTCGGCGGGACCACTGTGCCCTTGGCCTTAACCAGCACCGTGCGGATGCCCGAAGCGCTGAATGTCATGAACATCATCTTTGATGGGGTTCGCCCGCCTTTGGGAGCCCGGGATCATTCCATGCCTGAATTCGGTGCCTCGTTGACCGACGAAAACATCGCGGACGTTCTGCGGTTTGTAAGGGTTCAGTACACCAACCTTCCCGCTTGGGAACACTTGGAAGAAATTATCGCAGAAAAACGCGAAAACTGGTGATCTAAGACATTTTCTTTCGCCTTGAATCACAGGCTTGTCACATAATTTTGTTGTCATTGTGAGGTCTGGAGATTAGCCTCCACTTAGCCAGAAGTGCGAGGGGGGGCTCTTCTCGGTATTAATCCGAAAGTAATAAGTGTATCCGGCCCGGAAATTTGGGCAGTCCCCCCCTGAAAAAACTAATCAGGGAGACGAACAAATGGCTTTGACACTTACTGTTAATGGAACGTCCCACGTTGTGGACGTCGAGGCCGAGTCGCCTTTGCTTTGGGTCATTCGTGACACCATTGGGTTGACCGGCACAAAGTTCGGCTGCGGCATCGCCAAGTGCGGCGCCTGCACCGTCCACATCGACGGCAGAGCAGCCAAGTCCTGCACAACCAAGGTATCCGCTGCGGTTGGCAAATCAATCACCACCATCGAGGGCCTGTCACCAGACAGCACCCATCCGCTCCAAGTTGCTTGGACGGAATTGGACACGCCTCAGTGCGGGTATTGCCAGTCCGGCCAAATCATGGCGGCGGCTGCGCTTCTCAGCAAAAGAGCCAATCCGTCAGATTTCGATATCGATACCGAAATGGCAGACAACATTTGTCGCTGCGGGACCTACACTAAAATCCGCGCTGCCATTCACCGCGCCGCCGAAATCGCAGCGCAGTAGGACAGGGAGAATAATCAAATGAACATTCATAACGTAAGCCGCAGAAAATTCATCGTTACATCGGCGACTGCTGCCGGTGGCATGATGCTGGGTTTCAATCTGCCCGCTCAAGCGGCACAGATGAACGCCAACCCGTGGGAACTGCCCACAGACAAAGAAGGCCAGGAAGTTAACGCCTGGCTGGCGATCGATCCTGACGGCACCGTGACCATCCGCGTTGGTCAGTCAGAAATGGGCGAAGGCGTGTTTACGTCTATGCCGATGATCGTGGCCGAAGAACTCCACGTTGACTGGAAAATGGTCAAGGCTGCGTATGCATCCGGCAACCGGTATCTGCGTCAAAAGGCAGAAGACTACCAAGTGGCCGCTGGCATCCTGAACGAAGACCATCAGGTCTATCGTCGCATGGGAACTGGTGGTTCCGGTGCGGTTCGTCGTTCACGCACCTTCCTGCAGCAAGCTGGCGCCTCCGCGCGTGAGCGTCTGAAGGAAGCCGCAGCCCAAGCTTGGGGCGTGGCACGTGCAGACGTCACGGCAAAGGACAGCGTTCTGTCGTCGGGTAATCGTACCGGCACGTTCGCCGAATTTGCGACAGCCGCATCAACCGTCGCTTTGGACGTGGAACCCGTCATCAAGACCCCAGATCAATTCAATCTTTTGGGTGCTTCGGTGGCACGGTTGGACACGCCGCTGAAGGTCAACGGTTCCGCCACCTACGGCATCGACATTCGTTTGCCGGGAATGGTTTATGCCGCAGTCCGGGCAAATCCGGTTCCTTACGGTGGCATCGACAGCTACGACGCCGATGCAATTATGGGCCTGCCTGGGGTCATTCAGGTGGTCGAGATTGTGCCGGGTGAAGGTCAAGACCTTCGCTCTGGCCTGCAACCGGCTGTGGCCGTCATTGCTAACTCCTACACCAGAGCCCTTTCGGCTTTGGATCAAATGCCCATCAAATGGTCTGCGACACCGAACGATGGTGTCAATTCCAGGGACCTGTTCGCCGACGCAAATGCGGCGTTGGGTATGCCGGGTGCTATCTCGGTGGACGAGGGCGATACGGCAGGTGCGATTGCTGGTGCGACCACGGTGGTCGAAGGTGACTACCAGGCTCCGTATCAGTCCCATGCTTGCATGGAGCCCTTTAATTGCACCGTGCACATTACGGATAACAGAGCCGATGTTTATGGCAGCTTCCAAAACCCCCCAGGGGCGTTGGCAGTGGTTGCCGAGCAACTCGGTATGGATCCAATCAATGTCTTTAGCCACACAACATTCTTGGGTGGTGGCTTTGGTCGGCGTTCACGGAATGACGAACCTCGTCAGGCCGCGGAAATCGCCCGCCAGGTGGGACGCCCCGTCAAGATGGTGTGGACCCGCGAAGAAGACATGATGCAAAACAAGATGCGCCCGATGGCGGTTGCCCGCTTTAAGGCTGGTCTTGGTCCTGACGGAATGCCGGTAGGTTGGCACGCACGTGTTGCTGGCCACTCGATCACCGCGCACATTCGTCCGGAACGTATCGAAAACGGTCTGGACAATTCATTGCTCGCAGCGGTTCGGAACCATCCGTACAACATTCCGAATCAACTTGTGGACATGCATGTGCGGAATTCGCACATTCCGGTCCATTATTGGCGTTCAGTGAATGCGTCTCAGAACGTCTTCATGGCTGAGCAGTTCGTGGATGAAATGGCCCAAGCTGGTGGCCATGACCCCTTGGACTTCCGCCTGAAAATGGTCGAGGACCTGGAAGATTGGTCATTGGTTCTGAATACTCTGAAAGAAAAATCAGGGTGGACCACCGATCTGCCTCCGGGCACCGGCATGGGCATCGGCATTTCCGAAGAGTTCGGAACTGTTGTCGGCCAAGTCGCCACAGTGACGGTTAGCCGTCGCGGTCAGCTCACAATCGACAAGATTGTCGCTGCCGTCGATTGCGGCCATTTGGTCAACCCGGCAATCGCCGAGGGGCAAATTGAAAGCGCCATCGTTTATGGTCTTTCAGCTTGCTTGGCCGGTGAAGTCACCATCAGCGGCGGCCAGGTTGTCGAAAATAATTTCGATACCTTCAAGGTGCTGCGCATCAACGAGATGCCGATCATTGAAACCCACTGGGCTTTGACCGGTGGGGACAAATGGGGTGGTCTGGGTGAGCCTGGCCTTCCGCCTGTTGCGGCGGCAGTTGCCAACGCCATCTTCTACGCCACTGGCAAACGGCCTCGGGAAATGCCAATCGTGCATACCGACCTAAGCTGGGGGTAAGACCCTAATTCGACGCGGCTTACCTCTCTCAGCCGCGAACGTTGAGTAGTCAGACAGCCGGGGTGCGGAAACGCACTCCGGCTGTCACCGTTTGTTGAAGCTCCAACCGTTGTGAAGTTGGTTGCGGCCCTGTAATTTCGTGGCTGCTTTTAGGATCCTTGGGATCGGCCCAGATTGGCGATGATTGACTCAACAAGGCGCAGTTTTGTTACCCGGATCGGTGGCGGTGCCGGAGCTATGGCGCTGCTGACTGTTGTGCCACACCCGGCTTCTGCGGAAACCATTGATCTACCGGAAAGGGAATCTGCGATTCTGGAGGCCGCATTTGGGTCTTCGGTCCTGACCCCTGGCAAGATCAGCCTTGATATGCCCATCCTGGCCGAAACCGGCCTATCGGTCCCTGTTACCTTCAAAGTCGACTCACCGATGACTGAGGCAGACCATGTAACCCGGATCATGGGGTTTGCGCCGGGCAACCCTGAACCCGTTTTGGCCGACTACCAAATTGGCCCGCGCGCGGGGTTGGCCGAGGTGTCCACACGCATTCGCCTGGCGCGGACCGGGTTTGTTTATGCTGCTGCAAAGCTGTCGGACGGAACCCTTTGGGGAACAAAATTTAGCATCATTGTGACCTTGGGTGCCTGTGTTGAGGATATTTTTGATTTGGATTGGCAGCGCGATGCAGAGCGTAGGGCAATGCGCGCCGAAGCCCGGGCCGCTGCGGCAGCTGAGTAGAGGACCGGGTTTCAATGGCAACAATCCGAATTTCCATTCCAGAAACCGCGGCCAAGGACGAGATCGTCGAAATTCGCACGCTAATTTCTCATCCCATGGACAACGGCTATAACGTTGACGCCCGCGGTCAGCGCATTCCTCGGCACATCCTTCACACGTTCATCGTGACCTATAACGGGGTTGAGGTGTTCCACGCCAACTTGCACCCCGCCCAGTCGACGAATCCGTACATGGTTTTTCACACGGTGGCGGTTGAAACCGGGACTTTGGAATTCACATGGCTGGATGACGACGGATCAGTGTTTTCAGACACCCGGACCATTACCGTTCAATAGTTCCGGCGGAAGCCAGATCCGTTGTGAACCCAGGAATTGGCCATGAAACGAACATTAATCGCAGTGGCCGGAGGTTTGGTGATTGCGGTGATGGCATTTTTGCTTTGGCGGAACGATGACGGAGGGACTGTGGGTGTTGGGGCCTATGAAGCGGAATTGGCGGAATGCCAGGACTTTATTTGGGAGATGAACCAGCATCCCGAGGGGATGGAGTTTAATGGGCGCGTTTGGCATCGGGAGGCCGACGACGGCCTAGAAATCGGAGGAGTCCTAACGACCCCCGATTTGGCAGGGCGGCCCGAAGGCTTTGTGTATTTCTGCAAAATCCGCGATGGCCGAATCATACTGGCCGACGTTGGCCAACGATAACGGAAACAGATTTCAGGGGGGGAATGTTATGGGAACTCTAAAAAAGGCAATTCTAGCGGCGTTGTTGGCGGCAGTGCCGGGGATCGCCGCGGCCCAACCGGCCGAGTTTCAGGACTGTGAGGATTGCCCAGTCATGGTGGAAATTGCTGCGGGCACGATTGACCGCAGTGACACCGTGGATGGTGCCCATTTCACCACGACGATCGGCGCGTCCTATGCCCTATCAAAAACCGAGGTGACCATCGAACAGTTCACTGCCTATGTGGAAGCCACTGAGGTCTCGGTCACGGGCTGCACGATTTGGACAACCCTGGGCCCGGAAACCCCGCGAAGAAGAAGCTGGAAGAGTCCCTTCCCCGAGGCTGGCGTGTTTCCCGCCCATCCCGTTGTCTGTGTAAGCTGGGATGACGCCCAAGCTTATATCGCCTGGCTCAGCGAAAAGACTGGCCAGTCGTACCGTCTGCCGTCCGAGGCCGAGTGGTCGTTTGCAGCCAGATCGGGGGCCCCAAATGATGCGAACTGGTGGCTGACCGGCAATATGAGTGCCGGAATGGCCAACTGCGCGGATTGCACGGGGGTTGGGCCGATGGGACGGGAAGACGAACTTTCCACGTTGTCTTCTGGAAAATATGTGACGAACCCATTCGGTCTGTTGGATATGCTGGGAAATGCCAGCGAGTGGGTGGCTGATTGCTACAATCGGTCTCTGGAAAACGCCCCGGCCAACGGGGCTGCCTGGGACGAGGGCGACTGCTCTCGCCGCGTTACCTTGGGCGGAAACTGGCATGACGAGTGGCAAGCTTTGGCCGGGCAGCGC
The DNA here is from genome assembly GCA_018658465.1 of Alphaproteobacteria bacterium. Classification (GTDB taxonomy): domain Bacteria; phylum Pseudomonadota; class Alphaproteobacteria; order UBA2966; family CAIVPW01; genus JABHVE01. The sequence continues at coordinate 12,004 of JABHVE010000081.1, read as the reverse complement.
GCCGGTGTTGCCGCCGATTTGCGCGTAAATGACGTGGGATTTCGGATTGCCCGATCCCTTGGCGAGTGAGGGTGAGCTGATGGGAACGAGTGCGGACTAGGCCAACTGTGCCGATTGCACCGGCGTCGGCCCCATGGGCCGCGAAGATGCGCTATCTACCCTGCTGGCGGCCACTTATGTACCAAACCCATTTGGCCTCCACCATATGCTGGGGAATGTCGGAGAGTGGGTAGCAGATTGCCATATTTCTTCAATCGAAGGTGCTCCCAGAGACGGCACCGCTTGGCAAGAGGGTGATTTCAGTCGCCACATCAACGTGGGCGGAAACTGGCATGACGCCTGGCAATCCTTGGCTGGACAACGAGCTGGGCTTGGTGCCCCCAAGCGGGGCAACGATGTGGGGTTCCGGGTGGCGCGATCCTTGGATTAAATGCCCTAAATCAAGAAAATGTGTCCGTAAATGTCACCTTTCAGGAATGAAAGCTTGAGTTTCCGACGGACGGGCATTAGCCTTTTGTCACGCAAGATCGCCTGGGGAGGACGAATCTTTCAAATTGTCACTTTTTGCGGATCAATTGTTGTCCGCATTCCCTATGCGCCTTGGTTAATTGAGAGGGAGGTATTCTCACATGGCTTTGACACTCACCGTTAATGGAACGTCCCATACCGTGGACGTGGAATCGGATACGCCACTGTTGTGGGTCATTCGTGACAGCATTGGCCTGACCGGCACGAAATACGGCTGCGGCATCGCAAAGTGCGGCGCGTGCACCGTGCATATCGACGGCAGGGCAGCACGCTCCTGCACCACCAAGGCTTCTGCCGCGGTTGGTAAGGCAATCACCACCATCGAAGGTCTTTCAGCAGACAGCTCTCATCCCATCCAAGTTGCATGGGTTGAGCAAGACGTACCCCAGTGTGGGTATTGTCAGTCTGGCTGGATCATGTCCGCAGCAGCATTGCTAGATAAGCGGGCCAATCCTTCCGATTTTGACATTGATTCCGAATTTGCCGACAACATCTGTCGGTGCGGGACCTACCAGCGAATTCGTAGCGCTATCCATCGCGCCGCGGAAATCGCAGCAGCGCGTTAGGGAGGACTGCAAATGACACATCACGAAATCTCACGCAGAAAATTCATTGCTACTTCGGCCGCGGCCGGTGGTGGCATGGTTGTCGGATTTTCAATTCCGACAGCGGCACAAGCCGCAGCCGTCAACATGAACCCTTGGGAATCCCCCACGGACAAAGATGGCGAAGAAATCAACGCGTGGCTGACCGTCGATCGTGACGGAACAGTTACCATCCGTCTGGGTCAGTCTGAAATGGGTGAAGGCGTGTTTACGTCCATGCCCATGATCGTGGCTGAAGAGCTCGGCGTTGATTGGAAAATGGTTAGGGCAGAATACGCCGACGCTAACCGTCACGTCCGCAACGACAATGTGTACCAACGCATGTCAACAGGTGGTTCCGGCGCCGTTCGGCGTTCCAGAGTCTACCTGCAGCAGGCTGGCGCCAGCGCCCGTGAACGGCTGAAGGAAGCCGCAGCACAGGCATGGGGCGTTGCACGCTCGACTGTCACCGCAAAGGACAGCGTCCTGTCGTCCGGCAACAACACCGGCACCTATGCCGAGTTTGCAGCCGCGGCCGCAGCGATCATGTTCACCGAGGAAGAAGAGCCCGCAATCAAGACACCCGATCAGTTCACACTGTTGGGTACGTCTGTTGCGCGTTTGGACACCCCGTTGAAGGTGAACGGTACTGCCACATTCGGCATCGACGTTCGCGTTCCTGGCATGCTGTATGCCGCGATCATCCATTCACCGACTCCCGGTGGCATGGTGAAGACCATGGATGGCGACGCGGTTCGGGGTCTCCCCGGCGTGGTCGACGTCCTTCAGCTTGGTCCGGGCGGAATTGGGAACCTCACGTACAATCCTGAGGAAGTTCCGAACCGGGTGACCGGCATCACGAGTTCAGTGGTGGTTGTCGCCGACACCTATTACCACGCTCTGTCTGCCGTCAATCAGCTGCCCGTGACTTGGGACGCTGGTCCAGGTGGTGGGAGCACAAACGCGACAATCCAAGCGGCCGCGTTTGACATCCTGCATAACCCGGCACACGAAGCCCACCTTCCGGTTCAAGACGAAGGTGACGCAGCTGGTGGCATTGCTGGTGCGGCAACTGTGGTCGAATCCACGTACACAACTCCGTTCTTGGAGCATGCGTGCATGGAGCCTCTGAACTGCACAGTCCACGTTACCGATGGCCGTGTTGATGTTTGGGGCGGTTTCCAAAATCCCCCAGGGGCTCTCGGCGTCGTCGCCGACGAACTTGGTGTGGAACAGGAAACTGTGTTCACTCACACCACTTTCCTGGGTGATGGCTTCGGCCTCCGCTCTCGTAACCACGAAGTCCGCGAAGCCGCGGCCATCGCTGGTGCGATTGGTCGTCCGGTGAAGATGCTGTGGTCGCGTGAAGAAACAACCACTCAAGGCAAATACCGTCCGTACGCCACCTACTACTTCAAGGGTGGCCTCGACGCGGGCGGCAAATTGGCCGGGTACGAAAATCGTATCGTTTCCCAGTCCATCTTCTTCCATCAAATTCCGCAGTTCATGCGGGACGGCCTGGATTCGGTGGCGCTTGAGGGAATGGACGCGAGAATGCCGTACACCATGCCCAACAAGAAAGTTACCTGGGCAATGTCCAACACCCACATTCCGCCGCAGTGGTGGCGTTCTGTGGGGATGTCGCAAAACCCGTTCGCTTTGGAAAGCTTCATTGACGAGATGGCCTATGCCGCAGGTACCGATCCCCTGCAGTTCCGTCTTGATATGTTGCCCGAAGATTCGGAGTTCCAAGCTCCGTACCGCCTTGTAGCCGAAAAAGCAGGTTGGGATTCCAATCTGCCTAAGGGTCAGGGCATGGGTATTGCTGCTTCCGAAGGCTTCGGAAGCATCATCGCAACAGTCGCGAAAGTTACTGTTAGCCGTCGCGGTCAGTTGACCATCGACAGCATCGATGTGGCGGTGGATTGCGGCCATATCATCAACTCCGACACCATCGAAGCTCAGGTGCAAAGTTGCCAAGTGACTGGGCTGTCAAATGCACTCTTCAACGAGATGACGATTGCAGATGGCGCGATGGTCGAAAAGAACTTCGATACGTATCTTCAGCTGAAGATGAGCCAGATGCCTCAGGTTAATACTCACCTGGCGTTGAGTGGCGGCGAAAAGTGGGGCGGTATGGGCGAGCCTGCGACAGGCCCGATCCTTGGCGCACTGCCGAACGCGATCTTTGCTGCGACCGGTGTTCGCATCCGGTCACTGCCAATTCGGAACCACAGTCTGAGTTGGTCGTAAGAACTAACTAACAATTGAGCGGCCGGGGATTTCCCCGGCCGCTTTTTTTTGTTTAAAATCCGCAGAGATCGGAGAGGCGCTTATGAACCGAACAACACTCATATTGGCGGGGGTCGTCGTCCTGGCAGGGGCCGGGGCTTGGGCCATATTTGGCGGCGGCGGAGATGGAAACGTCGTGTCCGGCGAAGGGGCTTACGGCGATGAACTTTACGCCTGCCAGGACAAAATTTTCGAAGACCTCCAGCATCCGCTTGAATTGGTTTTTTTGGAAAGCCAAGAATGGCACGCCGCCGGTGATGAAGACCTAACCGTTGGCGGCAAGTTTCAAATGCCAAATGTCGAAGGGGGCACCGACACCATGGACTATTCATGCCTCATACGCCGCGGGGAAATTCTAAACATCGACGTCCATTAGGATCTGAATTCCGGTTGATTCGTTCAATACCCGGCAGATCCGTGTAACATTCACAAAAAGGTGAAGGGTGTCGGCGGTTCTTCCACTGCGGTGGCACAGGATGACTGATATAACTTTGTAAGCGCAAACGCGCATCGTCTAGGGACTAGGGAGGTCCGCAATGAGTCCGATAAAAACAATGGTTGCTGGAACATTTGGTGCAGCTCTTTTGGCGTTGCCGGTAACGTTGCCCGCAGCCGCTGATGAAACTGCCCCCGCTAATCTGGCAAACGCCTGCGCCGGGTGTCATGGGACCGACGGCATCAGCCCGGGCCCCACGCCCTCGATCAACGAAATCTCCGAAGAAGACATGATCGCGCTTCTCACGGCTTTCAAAAATGATGAAGCCGCAGTGACAATGATGAATCGGATCGCCAAGGGCTACACCGACGCCGAAATCGCGGCCATCGCCGCGTATTTTGCGTCGATGATGTAGACCCTATTGGCTGGAATTCAGGGAACATCGAAATGACTCAAAAAAGCACTCGCAGGGACGTTCTGAAACTCGCTGGCGCTGCCACAGCAGCGACCGTTGCGCCGACCATCGCTACCGCCCAATCCGCTGGCGGCGTCGTGGTCATTGGCGCCGGATTTGGTGGCGCAACCGCCGCCCGGTATTTGCGCCGGGCTGGGGTCAGCGTCACGTTGGTGGAACAGAATTCATCGTTCTCCACGTGCCCGTTCAGCAACACCGTTTTGGGCGGTATCAATAATTTCTCATCCATTACCCACGGGTTTGGTGGTCTGCGCCGGGAAGGCGTCAATGTGGTTCGCGGACGCGTCAATGCCGTGGACCCAGATGCCAAATCCATCACCCTTGATGGCGGCGATACCATTGCCTATGACCGACTGATCATGTCGCCGGGCATCGACTTCAAATGGGATGCCATCGAAGGCTATGACGAAGCGGCAGCCGAACTGATGCCCCACGCATGGAAAGCGGGATCGCAAACTAATATTTTGCGGCGCCAATTAGAAGCCATGCCCGACGGCGGCGTGGTGGCAATCGCACCGCCTGGCAATCCGTTCCGCTGCCCTCCAGGGCCATACGAGCGCGCCAGTTTGATCGCCCACTATCTGAAGACAGAAAAGCCCCGGTCGAAGGTTCTTATTCTCGACGCCAAGGACAGCTTCTCGAAGCAGGGATTGTTCCAGGCCGGTTGGGCCGAACTGTATGGCGACCTGATTGAATGGGTGCCGTTTTCCGAAGGTGGCAACGTCGCCCGAGTCGATCCGGCGACCAACACGATCTTCACCGATTTCGACGAACACAAAGTGGACGTCGCCAACATCATCCCACCCCAACGGTCCAATCGTTTGGTCGATACCGCTGGGCTGGCAGATGGTGGGGATTGGTGCCCGATCAATCAAACCACGTTCGAATCAACCATCCATGCGAACATTCACGTGCTTGGTGACGCATCCATTGCTGGCCGTATGCCGAAATCTGGGTTCAGCGCCAACAGCCAAGCAAAGGTTTGCGCGGCGGCGGTCGCCGCCCTGCTTGCAGGAAATGACCCGGCCAGCCCGTCGTTCATCAACACCTGCTACAGCTTGGTGGCCCCGGATTATGGCATCTCCGTTGCTGCGATCTATCGCATCATCGAAGACGGTACCATTGCACCGGTGGCAGGTGCGGGGGGCGTCAGCCCGTCCGATGCACCGGCCAGCACCCGGGCGTTGGAAGCCGATTATGCCCGGGGGTGGTATGCCAGCATCACCGCCGACATGTTTGGCTAAAGACCTCGCACGCTGAAACGAACCGATTTGAAGCGCATCCCCCATCGCCCCTGGGCAGGAACCTGCCTTGGAGCTTTGGGGCTTGCCTTGCTCACATTTGCACCAGCCGTGGCCCAAGACATCGGGCCCGAGGTTGTTGCCTACGAAATTATTGATTTTGCGATTCCCGCACCGTTGACGGACGTCCCAGGGGACGTGGAACGGGGCTGGACCATTGTCCAGAACGCCGCCAACGCCACATGCTTGATTTGTCATGCGATGCCCATGCCGTGGCAGCCAGATCACGGCAACTTGGCCCCGGATTTGGCTGGCGTCGGAAGCCGGTATAATGCGGCCGAATTGCGCCTGCGTCTGGTGGATCCAAAGGCCCTTAATCCGGACACAATTATGCCCGCCTATTACCAGGCCCAGGGCCTAAACCGGGTCCAGGAAAAATATGTGGGCCAAACGGTATACAGCGCCCAGGACATCGAAGATGTCATCGCTTTCCTGCTGACGCTCACCGAGGAATAACTAGGTTTTGATCGTGGGCCGCCGCAAATCTGGTATCCTTTAGACCAACAGATTGATCACATTTTGGTTCAAGAGAGTGCAATGACTGTATCGAATGCCGACCCAACAAGGCGGAGCATGCTGCAAATGCTTGCCGGGGGCGCGGGTTCCCTGGCCCTGTACACCGTGACCGCCCACCCTGCCCACGCAGAGCTTTTGATTCCCGACGTCGTTTTCAAAGCGATGGTTGACCGTATGGGCGACCGAACGTTTTCCGAATCCGGAGACAACATCGCGTTCACCCTTCCCACCCACGCGGAAACCGGGCTTTCGGTTCCTGCCACCGTCAGCGTCCCAAATTCTCCGATGACACAGGCCGATCACATCACCAGCCTGCACATGTTCACCGAATTGAACCCGCAGCCATATGTGGCGGATTACTATCTGACCCCACGGTGTGGTAAAGCTGAAATCACCACGCGGATCCGACTGGCGCGATCCCAGTTCGTGTACGCCGGGGCAATTCGCAGCGACGGGACTGCCTGGATTACGGCGTTCTATATCACTGTAAATCTTGGTGCCTGCGCCGCCGACATCTTCCTGCCGGACGCGGCCGAAGCGGTTCGGCGACGTCAATTGGAAGGGGGCTGATCATGGCAGAGGTTCGGGTCGCGGTCCCACCAACCGCGCGCAAAGGCGAAGTGATCGAAATCAAAACTTTGGTTTCGCACCCAATGGATAATGGTTTCCTGCTCGATTATGGTGGCCGAATGATCCCCCGGTGGATCATCAATCGGTTCGAGGTCGAATATAACGGCGAAATGGTTTTCAGTGCCGATTGGCACGTTTCGATTTCGACCAATCCGTATTTGATTTTCTATACCGTCGCCACGGAAACCGGCCAACTGGATTTCAAATGGTATGATGATAACGGCGAAATCTATACCCACACCGCCGAGATCACCGTCACCTGATTTCACCCCACGTGATGAATAGATCCCTCTGGATTTTTGTTGCGGCGTTCGGTGGTTTTGCCGCTTACGCTTTTTTGGCGGCGGGGATTGCCCATGCCCAGGCACCGGATTTATCCAGATTTTCGGTGGAAGACAGAAAATCCGGGTACGTATTTTTGGGGGAACAGGTCCGTGCTCTGCAGGACGACGATTTCCAGAACCCCGGCATGTTTGCGGTGGACCGCGGCCAACGAATTTGGAACACCGTTGACGGCGAAGCGGGAAAATCCTGCGCGACCTGTCACGGTGACGCCGCGGAATCGATGGCCGGGGTTTCCGCTCGATATCCGCAATTTGATGCGGACCGAGGCGCCATCATCAATCTGGAACTGCGCATCAACGAACAGCGCATGACCCACATGATGGCACCACCTCTGGAATACGAATCAGAGGATTTGCTGGCCCTGACCACATACATCGCCGGTCTTTCGCGGGGGATGCCCCTGGAAGTGAACATCGAAGGCGACGCCGCGCCATTTTTCGAAAAGGGCAAAGACTTCTTTTTTGAACGCCGGGGGCAGTTGGATTTGGCATGCAACCAATGCCACGACGACTTGGACGGGATGATGCTGCGTGGCGACAAAATGAGCCAAGGACAAATTAACGGGTTTCCCTTTTATCGACTAATTTGGAATTCCGTTGGCTCAACCCATCGCATGTTTGAATGGTGCAATACATCAATGCGCGCCGAACCCTTTGCCTATGGTTCAGAAGAATATCTAAATCTGGAATTGTACGTGGCTTGGCGCGGGCGCGGCTTGTTGGTGGAAACTCCTGCGGTCCGCAGGTAGCGTTTTCTTTCTAACGTTCAGATTCACGCGCCATTTTTGCTGCCGATCAGATTCACGTGCCCGGCAAGAGCCGGTCACGATCTGTTCGCGCGACTAGTTTCTCGATTCTGATGCGGTTGGTTCGGCAGTCCTTGTTCGGCCGTCCGCAGGACCGATCTGCTCGCGCGACCTGCTTTTCGATTGGCCGATCAGATTCACGTGGTGTGAAGCACACCACGATCTGCTCGCGCGACCAGTTTTGCTAAAGCTTCATGAGTAAATTTGTTAATGCCGCGCCAATGCCGGCGGCGGTGGCTTCCAGTTCCGGGTCTTTTAGGGTGCCATCTTCCTCAAACGCCTTGGCAGCACCACTCAACGCCATCTGTTCCGGCAACACCAAGAGCTTTACGCCGGTTAAAATCAGCCGCAACTGACCCAGGGCACGCACGCCGCCGTAAATCCCCGGTGCCGCAGTCATAATCCCTGCGGCCTTGCCTTTGAACGCTGCCATGGGTGCCTCACCCTCGGCCTTTCGCGACGCCCAATCGATGGCGTTTTTCAACACACCAGAGATTCCGTGGTTATATTCAGGCGATGACATCAAAAACCCATCGTTTGAAGCCACCAAGGATTTGAACGCCTGGGCGGACTCTGGAAATCCGTCACTGGTAAAATTGTCCCCATCGAACAACGGCATCACATAATCGGCTAGATCTATTTCTGTAACCTGGGCCCCGGCATCCGCCGCCGCCTGTGCAGCAACATGGAGCAGCTTTTTGTTGTGAGACCCATTGCGGGTACTTCCGGCAAATGCCAAAATTTTTGGCTGGCTGTTCATAGGTTTTCCTGAAAAATGCGATTGTCCGAATTATAACGGTTTAACAAGTTCTTTGAGATCATTATAGGCGCACCGTGCTGAAAAACGCCCACACACCCAACGAACCGTTCGATCACCAACGTCTTGACGTCGGCGATGGCCATTCGATCTATGTGGAACAGTACGGAAACCCCAACGGCGTTCCGGCGCTTGTCCTTCACGGTGGCCCCGGCAGCGGCTGCCAACCCGGCCAACGCCAATGGTTCGATCCCAACGTTTTTAGGGTTGTTTTGTTTGATCAACGGGGGGCCGGACGCAGCACCCCGGCGGGCAGCCTGGTCAAAAATTCGACCTGGGATTTGGTCTCCGACATTGAACTTATTCGCACCAAATTGGGGATTTCCCGATGGATGGTAGTGGGCGGATCGTGGGGGGTCACATTGGGCTTGGCGTACGCACAACGCCACCCATCAGCCGTTTCAGGGATGGTTCTGCGGGCAGTATTTCTGGGCACCCCACAGGAAATTCAATGGGCTTTCGTGGATGGCCCACAAACCACTCGGCCAGACCTGTGGAACGCCTATTTGTCATCGATGCCCAGGGAAGATCGCGCCGACCCTGTGGGCTCCCTGACCCGGCGGGTGCACGGGAATGATGCTGAGGATCGTGACCGCGCCGCCCAAATTTGGGGGGAATACGAACGCGCACTGTCGCAACTGAAACCCGCGCCGGCCATTCCGTTGGCGTTGACAGATCAGCCACCTAGTGATGCTGCGATTCCAAATACACCGCGGTTTGAATCCCATTACTTCCAAAACAAATGTTGGCTAGAGCCCGGGCAATTGCTTCGGGGTGCCAAATCCATGGGGAACATTCCAGGGATCATTGTCCAAGGCCGGTATGATTTATTGTGCCCACCCAAGGCGGCCTATGCCTTGGCAAAAGCATGGGGTAACTGCGATCTGCGCCTAATCGAAGGTGCGGGTCATTCGGTATCCGAGCCGGGGATCCGAGACTCAGTTATCGCGGCAGTTGCCGAAATGGGGCGATCCCTAGCTTAGAGTTCCGACGACGTCAGGGACTGGCCAGCGGGGGTTTCGTGAATGCCGCATTCGTCTTTGTCTTGGCCACGCCAGCGCCCTGCCCTTGGGTCTTCCCCAGGACGCGCCCGGTCAGTGCACGGCATGCAACCGACGCTTTGATACCCATCATGTTCCAATGGATGGTGGGGCAAGTCGTAATCGCGGAAGTAATCATCAATCACGTCCCTGGACCAGCTCGCCAACGGGTTAACTTTTATCCGGCCGTTGGAGGATTCGATGACCGGAAGCACCGCCCGACGCTTTCCTTGATATCGCTTGCGCCCGGTGATCCACATATCAAAGGAGTCCAGCGCCGGCCCCAGAGGCTCAACTTTGCGAATCTGGCAGCATAAATCTGGGTTGGATTTCCATAATGCCCCTGCCGGGTCCAGGTCGGCGATGCGCGCCGGGTCCGGCTGTACCGATCGCACATCCGTCAGCCCTAGCTGATCAATTAACCGATCGCGATAGGTCAAGGTCTCACCGAACAGTTTGCCGGTATCCAGCAAGACCACCGGAGTGGAGGGGTCCACATTCGCCACCATGTGCAGCAAAATCGCAGCCTCGGTGCCAAAGGATGAAACCACCGCGATGCGGCCGGAAAATTCTGTTTTGATCATCGCCGCCAATAAATTTTGCGCCGTCAAGTGGCCATAGGTCTGTGAAAACGACCGCACCTTGGCGGCGGCGGCGGCAACCTCGTCGGCATCGGACTTTGGGGTTTGCGGCGTGGATTCGAATCGCCGACGACTAGCGCCGATTCCCTGTGTGGTATTGCGCAATTGCAGGGCGGATTTCCGCACATCGGCTGCGGGCTGCATCCAAACGCTGAACTCACCCATAGCCTCTAACCACGCCTGGGCCGTTGAGGCGTCCTCGACTTCCACCGCATTCACACCGCAGCGATCCAAATACATGAATTGGTCGCGCAAGATATTTCCAGTGGCGCGAATTTCCCCCTGGTAATTGTGTCGCTGGCGCAATGACCGGGCATAGGAAAAACCGCGCCCGTCCTTAAATTGCGGGAATTCCAGGGCAACAACGCCAAACAGCCCAAGGTCATCGGCAATTAGCGACGGCGGTTGGTCACTGCGCAGGCGAATGCCCAACGGTGTGTTGCGACCACGCAGGGAACGATGCTGATGTTGCCAGTCATCCAGCGTGACAATGACCGGCGCATCAGGCGGGGTCGCCGCATTGGCAGCCTGATACACCCACGGGTCATCCACCACTGCGCCGTTTTTAAGCAACGTCATACAATTTTTCCTTGAATGGCAGGGCACCCACCCGACGGTAGGTGTCTAGGAATTGTTCACCGTCTTGGCGCTGTTCCAAATACGTTGTGACAACGTCTTCCACGGCGTCGACGATGGCATCGCTGGAAAATGCCGGGCCAATGATTTTTCCAATGCTGGCGTCATATCCTTGGTGGCCGCCAAGGGTGATTTGGTAAAATTCCTTGCCGCGCTTGTCGACTCCCAGAATTCCGATGTGCCCCGCGTGGTGATGGCCGCAGGCGTTGATGCAGCCCGAAATGTTCAAATCGAGTGCACCAATATCGTGCTGGCGATCCAAATCACGGAATCGCTCGCTGATGCGTTGGGAGACCGGCACGGATCGCGCCGTGGCCAAGCTGCAATAATCCATCCCAGGGCAGCAAATGACATCGGTGATCAATGACACGTTTGGTGTGGCCAAATCGTGCTGTCCCAACCGCTGCCACAATTCAAACAATTGGTCTTTGCGTACGTGGGCCAGCACGACGTTCTGTTCGTGGGTCACGCGGATTTCGTCAAAGCTGAGGTCCAGGGCCATATCGGCAATGGCGTCCATTTGGTCGGCGCTGGCATCCCCCGGAATACCGCCGGTGGGTTTCAAGGACACCGATGCAATGGCGTATCCCGCCTGGCGATGTTCCGTGACATTGCTGGTGTGCCAGCGGGCAAACGCGGCATTTGCCCCCAAGGCATCCTCCAATGCTGATGACTCTGCTGGGATGTCTTCATAAGCCGGCGGGGCAAAATAGGCGCGAATGCGGGCGATCTCGCTGTCCGGCAAATGCAGTTCAGACTCCCGGGTGAATTGCCATTCCTCTTCGGTGAGAGCGGCGAATTTTTCCGCGCCGATTTCATGCACTAATATTTTGATCCGGGCCTTGTACATGTCGTCGCGGCGACCGAGCAGGTTATAAACCCGCAACACTGCCTCCACGTACGACAACAAATGTTCTTTCGGCAAAAAATCACGGATCGTCACGGCGACCATGGGGGT
>JABHVE010000048.1 GCA_018658465.1 Alphaproteobacteria bacterium | reverse complement strand
CGGGCGGATTTTTTCGGTGCCCACATAGTGCGCAAACCCACCGCCGTTGACCCCTTGGCACCCGGTCAGGACGCCCATTACCGCTTCGGCGCGATAAATCAGCGGGCCACCGTGGTACCAATGCAAAACCCCTGATCCGGTAATGAACAGGCATTTGCCTTCGGTCTTTTCAGCCGTTTCGGCCCATTCCCGTGCGACCCGCAGAACCAGGTTACGGTCGATGCCGGTTTCCTGTTCCTGCCATGCCGGTGTGAAGGGCTTGTCTGCGTCGTCGTATGAGTCCGGGTATTCCCCGGACAATCCACGGGCGACACCGAACTGTGCCAACAGCATGTCAAAGGCGGTGGTGACACGGACCTTTGTGCCGTCGGCCTGTTCGATCAATGTGGTTGGGACACCACGCAGGGCCATGGTCGCGGGGACGCCCTTGCCCGGGGTGGTGCCCAGTTCGGTGTTGAACGTGTGGGTAAAGTCGGCGAATTCGACTTGAGCGTCTTCGTATTCACCATCCATCAAGGTCAGGCGCGGCTCGAATTCCAGCCCGGTGGCTGTGTCTTCGGGTTTCAGATTCCAGCGGCCTTTCTTTTCCGTTTCCCAGCGATGGCCAACGTTGCCGCCGGGCAGACGCATTTCGCCGTCATTGTCCAACAAGGGCAATTTCCACTCGGCGTTTTCCTCGTCTTGGTAGGCTGTCAGATCGCTGGCCCGGAGGAAGCGGCCACTGGAGTAGTGCCCGTCTTTTTCTTCCAACGTCACCAGGTACGGCAGGTTGGTGTACTTCTTGATGTATTGGTTGAAATAGCCCGCTTTGCGGTCCACGTGGAATTCTTTCAAAATCACGTGGATGCACGCCAGCAGGTACGCGGCATCGGTGCCCGGACGGATGGGAACCCAAAGATCCGCAAATTTCGTCATGTCGGAATAATCCGGTGACAGATTGACGATCTTGCCGCCGTTGTATTTGTGCTCCGAGGCAAAATGCGCATCCGGCGTACGGGTCATGGGCAGGTTGGAACCCATGACAATCCAATAGGCGCTTTGGTACCAATCGGCGGCTTCGTGCACGTCGGTTTGGTCCCCCCACATCATCGGCATGATGTGCGGAAGATCGTGATACCACTCGTAGAAGCTCAAGATCGTCGCGCCAAGCAAGTTGGCCATGCGATGACCCGATGTGAAGCTAACCATGCTCATGGCCGGAATTGGCGAGAACGCGGCCAAATGGTCGGGCCCATATTCCTTGATGGTATGCAGTTTCGCAGCGGCGATGATCTCGGTGGATTCATCCCAACTGGTGCGGCGCCACCCAGCTTTACCCCGGGCATCGCGATATTTACTTTGCTTTTCCGGATCGGCGACGATGGCCGCCCAGGCTTCTACTGGGGTCTTACCGGATTCGCGTTCGGCCCGGTAATAATCCAACAACACGCCGCGCACATACGGGTATTTCGGGCGCACCGGGCTGTACGGATACCACGACGACGAAATGCCCCGTTGGCAGCCACGCGGTTCATAATTCGGTGTGTGATCGTTGATTTGGGGCCAATCAGTTTTTTGCAGCTCCCACGTGATCATGCCGTCCTTGACGAACACTTCCCACGAACACGAGCCAGAGCAATTCACCGAATGACTGGTGCGGACCGTTTTGTCATAGGACCACCGGCGTCGGTAGAAATCTTCCCAATCCCTGGGTTCGTCCATGACCCGGAACCAATGGGATCCTTGACCGCCGTTGCCGTTGCTCATTCGTCGTCCTCCGTTGGAGTGTCAACTGATTCGCCGGTGACTTCCGCATAGCCCTTGCCGAACGCCACCACGAAGGGGCGGAAATCTTGAACGGTGCCGTAGATCGCCAGCACCGCTTTACGATTTCGGTCGTACACAAGGTTGACGGCTTCGGAGCGCCCCACCGGGTGTTTGCGCGCCTCGCCAATATGATCGGCCCAGTCCTCGCGCATTGCCTGCATCGAGGCGTAGACCAGTTCTCCCTGGGGGTGGATTTGCCACCACACCCGGAATTCCCATTCGCCTAATTTGACTTCGGTGTCGCCGTTTTTGGCGTCTTCTTTGCTGGGGTCGATGTCCCACTGGAACACCCGCAATGATTCTTCGTATTCGCGATTGGCGGGGCCACGGGGGCCTTCCCAACCGGACGGACCGTCAGGGCCATAACCGGCTTCCGGGGCGATGTCGGCCCGGGGAATGTCTTGCTGCAATGGATCGGCTTCAGGAATGACCCCGTCTTCCAGCATTTCAGCCTGCAAGGGGTTTAGAGACGCCCCACCCAGCATCATGCTGTCTTCGTCAAACGGAGGCTTGGTGTGGATGTGAACGTCGACGTAATTGCCGCCATACAGAACGTCGCGAATTTCGCGCTCCATCTGGGCGACTTTTTCTTGGTTGTTGGTGTTGGGGGCGAACTCAACAGTCACCGACGGGCCGTCTGTGGTGATGCCCTTAATAAATCCGGACGACACAATGTCGCGGGTCAATCCTGGGTGCAGGATCTTCCGAAGCTCGTCTTTGATTTCGTCCGTCTTTAGGTAATTCACTGGTTTGTCCCCCTCGTTCCGATTCATTTTCCATGCGCCTCGCGAATTCGGCGTGTATAGAAAACGTATTCTTGGAACGGAGAGTGCGGTATCCGTGATTCTACGCAGATCGTGCGGCAACTTGTCTCAGACCGATGAATGATGGGGCATACGGCTTGATCCTTGCAGGCGGAAAAAGCAGCCGCATGGCAGGCGTCGACAAGGGATTTGTCACATTGGCGGGTTCGTCGCTGATTACCCGGGCCGTCGCCCGCGCGGGGACCCAAGTTTCCCCATTGGCCATCGGCGCATCGGGTGACCCGTCACGGTTCAGCGAATTTGATGTGCCGGTGATCCCAGATGCCACCTCACCGACAATCGAAGGTCACGCCGGGCCACTGGCAAGTATCCTTGGTGGCCTGGAATGGACCGCCGCCCACGGTGGGGATCGCCTGGCAACGTTTTCCGTGGACGCGCCGTTTTTCCCCGATGACCTAGTGGCGCGATTGACGCAAGCAGCCGCCACCCCGAAAACGATTTCCGTCGCGGCTTCCCAAGGCCGCGCACATTATGTTTTTGGACTGTGGCCCACGACACACACCGGGGATTTAAGAAAGTTTCTAGAGGCTGGGGCCAGCCGATCGGTGCGAAAATTTCTGGAAAACCACGCAATGGCGCTAGTCGACTTTCCCTCGGCACCCATCGATCCATTTTTCAATATCAACACGCCGGATGACTTGGCGGCGGCGGAACGTATGGTGGGGGAATGAAGACACTCGCAATATTCGCGTTGGCGGCGGTGGCCGAGATCGGCGGATCGTTTGCCTTTTGGGCTTGGGCACGGTTGGACAAATCGATCCTGTGGCTGATGCCGGGGATGGTGGCGTTGGCCGTTTTCGCCTGGCTGCTGACCCTGGCCGAGTTGGATTTCGCCGGGCGGTCTTATGCAGCGTTCGGCGGGGTGTACATCGCCGCGTCGTTGGGATGGCTGTGGGCGGTTGAAGGCGCCCGGCCTGATCGCTGGGATACCATCGGCGGCACCATCACCCTGATCGGCACGGCAGTGATTTTGTTTGGGCCCAGGTCACTTTGACCGACCTCACCAAAAAAGGCGGTATGACTGTCCTCAGAAAAAAGTCACCGTGACAGCCGCCGAGGTCGTAGAAAGGCTGCGGCAAAGGGGATCGGCGAAATTGGTCGGGATTTACCAGCGCCGAGGTGCCGCCGATGAGGCCCTTGGGATTTCTTACAAAGACATCGATGCCTTGGCGAAAACCCTGGGCACCGATCACGATCTGGCCTTGGCCCTTTGGACCACAGAAATTCACGAGGCCCGCCTGTTGGCCGCGCGGATCGCCGATCCCAATGCCATGACCGACCCGCAAATCAATCATTGGGTCAGCGAGGCCCAAGATTATTTGGTCAGCGATGCGGTTTCCGAATTCGCCGCCCAAATGCCGAATGCTGGGGATCTAGCCGAAAGTTGGATCCCCAGTCTTCAGGAACTAACGGCCGCTAGCGGCTGGAACGTTATCGCCCACCTTGCCATGGCAAAAACCCTGGACGCCGGGGATGCGGAAAAATTGATCGCGGAAATTCAGGGGCAAATTCACCATGCCCCCAATCGCACCCGCCATTCCATGAACGGGGCCTTGATCGCCATTGGCGGCACCATGCCGGACCTTGCCGACGCTGCCCTGGCCGCGGCGAAGGCAATCGGCAAAGTCACCGTCGATCACGGCAAGACTGGCTGCAAAACCCCCGACGCCGCGCCCTATATGGCGCGAATGATCGCCCGGGCAGCGGCCAAGGCCTAATCGCCGCCCCAGCCTTGGTGGCGGTCGTCGTCGTCGACTTCGTCCGCCCCGTCCGATTGCATAATCCCCGCCAATTCATCGCGCATTTGCCGCGCCAGAGACGCCTGGGATTCCATGTCGTGCTGGACTTCATAGCCCTTTGCCAACGCCTGTTCGTCATGGTCGGCGAACAGCCGCATGTTACGGCGCACGGTGTACGGATGGGCCCCCAACATCGTCATCGCCTCCCCCGCCAGGGACAGGGCGGAATCAAATGTTTCCCGGCGCAGGGCATGAACGCCAGCGTCCATCAACCGGTAAACCTCTTGGCGATTGCGGGCCCGGGCCAAAATCTTGGCCTTGGGAAACCGCTCGGAGATGGCCCCCGCCGCTTCCACCGTCTTGTCCACGTCATCAATGGCAATCACGATCAGCTTGGCCCGGTCGCCCCCTGCGGATTCCAGCAAATCGATGCGGGTGGCATCGCCGTAAAACACCGATGAGCCAAACCGCCGCAAAACCTCCACATGGTCCGGATCGTTGTCCAACACGGTGGACTCGATGCCGTAGGCGTGGAGGAACCGCCCGATGATTTGCCCGAACCGGCCATAGCCAATGATGATCACCGGATTGTCTTGGGGCTCCATTTCGTCGTCGGGGCGTTTGGGTGCGGCAGACGCCAACGCCGGTTGGATTACCCGTTCCAACAGCAACATCAGCAACGGCGTGATGGCCATGGTCAAGGCCACGACCACCACCAACGGCGCCGTTTGTTCCGGGGTCAGGGCCCCTTCCACCGTGGCAAATTGGAACAACACGAAGGCGAATTCGCCACCCTGAGCCAAGGCGAAGGTGAACACCAAATTTTGGTCGCGGCCCAGGCCGAATACCCGCCCCAGAATTGCCAGCAACACCAGCTTCACAGCGATCAACCCGGCGACCAACAGGGCGATTTGCAGCGGCGCTTCGATCACCAAATCGAATTGGATCGACATGCCGACAGAAATAAAGAACAGCCCCAACAGCAAGGCCTTGAACGGTTCGATATCGGATTCCAAGGCCAGGCGATATTCCGAGTTGGCCAATACCACCCCCGCCAGGAATGTCCCCAACGCCGGGGACAAGCCGATCAGCTGCATGGCCAGAGCGATGCCAACCACCAGCAATAACGAGAATGCGGTGAATATTTCGCGGCTGCCGGACCCGGCGATAAACCGAAATACCGGCCGCAATAAATAACGCCCGGCGACGACGATCCCGGCAACGACCCCGACCACGGTCAAGGCCCGGATCCATCCCGCGACAGCGTCTCCATCAATGGGATGTTCAGGATCGATCACCCCGGTGCCGACCGCCAGCAGCGGCAGGATTGCCAAAATCAAAATCACCGAAACGTCCTGAAACAGCAGGACTGAGAACGCCGATTGCCCGGCGGCTGTGCCCAACAAGTTTCTCTCGCTTAAGGTTTGCAGGGCGATGGCGGTGGATGACAACGCCAAGGCCATGCCCACGGCCAACCCGGCTTGCCAGGTGAACCCGGCGAAATAGGCGACCGATGTGATCGCTGCCGTCGTCGCCAACATTTGCGCCCCGCCCAAGCCCACAATAGGCCGGCGCAGTCGCCACAGCTTGGCCGGTTCCAGTTCCAAGCCAATCAAAAACAGCATCATCACCACGCCGAATTCGGCGAAATGCAGAATGTCGGTGGGGTTGGTGACCAGCTTCAAACCAAACGGCCCGATCAACACCCCGGCCGCCAGGTACCCCAGAACCGAACCCAGCCCCCAGCGTTGGGCGAACGGCACCACCGCCACGGCAGCGGCCAGGAAAAAGAACGCAGCAAGAAGAACGCCGCCTTCCATCATTCACCCTCGCCTTGTAACTGGATTAAGTGCGCCCGGTACCCCTGGCCATGGTCGCTGACCTTTGTGTCATCGGTGCCATACGCACCTTGGAACACAAATGGTGGCAGCCAATCCATTCCGCACAGTACGGCTGTTCTCTCGAACGGCCGCAAAAATTCATCGATGGAATATTTGTTGTAGCCTTCGGCTTCGTACGCCCCGGGCGGGCCCCCTGCCGAAATCGCTGACAGCATTTTTTTGCCCTGCAATGCCGTGCCGCCCTTGCCGTATGCCCAGCCCCGTTCCAGAACCCGGTCGATCCATTCCTTCATCAATGCCGGGGCGCTGTACCAATACAGGGGGTGTTGCAGGACGACGATGTCGGCCGCCGCCAGCAGGGCTTTTTCCCGGCCTACATCCACGTAAAAATCGGGGTACGCAGCGTACAGATCGTGGACTGCAATGCCCGGAGCGCCATCCACGGCCGCCACCATGGTCTTGTTCACCCGCGACGCGGCGGGGTCGGGGTGGGCATATATTATTTGGACGGTGGCCAACTCAGATTTTGCCCATTTTCATCATCCGTCAGTTGGCGCGAACAGCCGCGGCCTGTGCTTCGTTCGCTAGGCATTTTGTGACGTCCAGTCGGGTCGCCATTTGGCTTACATAATTTTGCAGGTCAGCACCGGCCAAGACCACGTCGGTGTCCACCACCCTGGCGGCTGCGCCATCTTCGAACAATTTCACAAGGTTATCATAGCGCGCCGTCCACACGTCGATGTAGGCGTCCCAATCCCCTTCGAACCGGCTGCGCACCCGGATCGCCACGGTCACGTGGGTTTTATAATCCCACCATTCGACCGGAGGAATTTCCCCGCACAGCGTCGCTGCCCCCAACCCAACCGCCAACCGTTGATCGGCATTGTCCGCCAATCTTGGTTGGGGACCGGTGGCCTCGGGCACGTCTTCGCCGAACAACCCCTGGAAAAATTCCGAATCGCTGCCAAAGAAAATAACCCCGGCGACCACCGCAATCACAACCACCGCCGCCGCCGCCACGGCGCGCTGGCTTAACCCCCGCGCCCCTGCCCCGCCGCCGCCCGCTGAATTCTTCCCAGATCCGCCACCCCTGAGGGCCAGCTGATTTTGAATTTTCGACCGCACGATATGGGGGTCATAGGGTTTAAAAATATAATCCACCGCCCCCATGTCCAGACCCTTGGCTTCGTCGACGGCGCTGCGTTGGCCGGTCAAAAAAATGATCGGGATATCTTTTGTTGCGGGGTCAGCCTGCAACCGCTTGCACACTTCATAGCCGTCGATGTCCGGCATGATCACATCAAGCAGAATCAAATCGGGCAGCTCCTTGCGCGCCATGGCCAGAGCATCCGAGCCATTGGTCGCGAACAGGGGCGTAATTTTCTTATCTTCTAGGATGCTGGCCAGCAGCTTGATGTTGATTTCTTCGTCGTCGACGATCAGCAGCTTCATGGTACGTTGGCCGTTCACAGCACCACCCCCACCTATGCGACGTCGCCAGCCTCGGCGGCCGTTTCCAAATCACCGATCATTCGGTCGATGGCGTCAGCAAGGGGTGCGCCGGGCGCCGTGGTTCCCGCAATGCACGCCTGGGCACTTTCCTCGGCCTCGCGTGCAGATTTGCCCAATTCGTCGAAGCCAAAAACCGGAGCGGTCCCGGCCAATGAATGGGATTCTCGGTGGACCCGAACCAGTGCTTCGGCGGCCTCTTCACCCAACCCATCAACGGCCAAAATCTTTCGATCCGGCCGAATGCGGTCCAACCGTTCGGCAATACCATTGGCGAAGGTCACGCGCAGAGCGTCTAATTTCGCCTGAAGTTTCTCCGACTCCGCCATGTACGCCCCCGACCTTTGCCCCCAACCCAATATGGGGCTTCAGCAATAGCCGTCCAGCCCCCTGGTACACAAGAGCCGATCAAAAACTAAAATAGAGAGATACCGATTCCCGACCAGCAGTAGCGGAGTCCTATTACGTCACACGCACCACCGCCAACAGGCCTCCGGCAGCATGCTCCAATGTATGGCAGTGAAACAGCCAGTTACCGGGGTTGTCGGCGACAAACGCGATTTCGACCGTCTCGGCGGGATCTACCAGAATGGTGTCCCTCCATTCACCCAAGGTCGGCTTGTTGCCATCTCTGTTAAACACACGAAACGCGTATCCATGAAGGTGCATTGGGTGCTCAAAAGCCGTGTCGTTATGCATGGTGATCGCCACCGTTTCCCCGAGGTGGGCTGAAATCACAGGAGCGAGGGAGTCACTTCCGGCCACCACGCCATTGACGGCCCAGGCTTTCCCGAAATCGGCCAACTGCACCATATCGAACGACTGGCCATCCAGTACGGCGCCGGCCATGGTGCCCATCATGCCGCCGCCCAAGACCATCCGGTGGCGGCCTGCGCCCGCCATATTTGGATCGGGGATGGGGTTGGCGGCAAGGCGGATGGAGGAGTCCAGCAGCTGTTCACGGACCACATTCGGTCCATAAACAAGATCTAGCAGCTTGAATTCGTTACCTTTGTAATAGGTATCGCGCACGGCGAATTGCTGACCCGGGGCCCCGGTCATATCCAAAATCAAATCCGCGCGCATGGCCGGACCCAGCACCAATCTGCCCCCTGGCAAGGGGTGAGGTGCCACTGGCTGGCCGTCATAGGCGATCACCTGAGGCGCGTGATCTTGAAATTCCAACCCGAACACCCGCGCATTTGCCGCATTAATAATGCGCAACCGGACCCGCTCCCCCGCCTGAACCGGGAAGGTTTCGTAAGGCTCCCCGTTGATGCTGGCCCAATTACCGATACGGCCACCATGGCTCATATCCATCAGATTGCCGAAGCCCCCGGCGATCTGAAAATCGTTTTCCAGACGCCAGTCATCCAGCATCCAAACAACGTCCCGATCCACTACCGGCGGATTTGGTTCTTCAATGATCAAGGGCCCATACAGCCCGCGGCCCAGTTGGGCACTGGTATTCACGTGGGGGTGGTAAAAAAAGGTTCCGGCGTCGGGAACATCGAATTCGTATAAAAATTTTTCCCCCGGCTGGACCGGTGCCTGGGTCAAACCCGGGACCCCATCCATGGCATTGGGCAGTCGCATGCCATGCCAATGCACCGTAGTTTCTTCAGGCAACCCATTTTCAAAGTCGACCCGTAGCCTTTCCCCTTGGGCCAAGCGAATCTCGGGGCCCGGGGTCATCCCGCCGTATCCCCAAATTTTGGTGGCAGGAAGATCGTCGGCAATCAGCTTCGCCAACCCCGGTTTGGCAGCAAATGCGTGTTGAACGTTGGCCAGGGCGGGGCGCGGAAGGCCCACTGTCCCAATGGCCGCGGCAGTGGCTCCGGCGGCGGCGAACCCGCCAAGGCCCAGCATTAAAGAGCGGCGGCTGACGGTGGAGGTTGGCTTTTGATCGTTCACGGGCCCCTGCTTGGTATTGATGCGCTTCGAATAGGCGCGAACCTAACATCAACTCCGTTACCAGGGGGTTATGCCAATTTGTCGCCCCAGACGCCCCGACCGAGCGGTCTTACGGCAGCGCTTCTAATCGAATCCCGCGCAAGACATCGGCGTCAGGGACCAATTCAGTGGTTCCGGCTGGATATCCTGTGGTTTGCAAAAGAAACGACAAAGCATCGGCATATTGTTGATCGGTCAATCCGCCGGGATTGTTGCGCGGCATGCGCGAGGAGATAAATGCGAACGGATCAGCCAAGGTGCCGGGCGCCCATTTGCGTTGGAATGATCTGCCGACAATCGCCGGTGCAAATCCGCCCCCACCAAGGCTTGCCCCGTGACAGGCGCTGCAAATTGTCGACGCGACAACTTTTCCCCGGGCCGCTTGTTCTTCGGTGAACGCGCCGTCCAGAACCGTTTCTTGGGCCTGGCCAACGGTCGGCACCCCCAAGATCCACAATACCGCCACCGCAATGGCCCAAAACCGACGGGGTCGCGGCAAAAAAGTACGACTGTTCATATTTTAGCCCCTGCTTGGATTTGCGATTAATTATTAATGACAGAAGCTATCACGGGTGACCGCAAGGGTGTCCTGGCCAGGGGACATTCGCACGCAGATGTGAATGGCCTCGGGCACCGCGAAGTCACCCCTCGGGGGAACCCAGCCCGGCCGGTGTGAGGCGGTGCTAGTTGCGCCGGGAAAAGGCCGTGGCAAACAGCCCCACCGCCTAGGCTTCGTTAAACGCCCCGGACCCAATCATCAATTCCAGATCGGCCTGGAAGCCATCCGCCGCCTCGAACTGCCCCAGGCTTCCACGAATTTCCGCCCAGGCCGCCGCCTGGTCGTCCGGGGACATTTCCGCCAGCACCGCCCGATAGGCACCGAACGCCTGTTGCATCATTTCCAACGCCTCGTCGGCAGACGCCAATTTCAACGTCGCGGTCACGGTTTTGATTTTGACGTCGGAATATCCGTTGTCGGTTAGCAAGGCTTCCAGGACCCCATCACCGCCCAGGGCAAACAGCCCAGGTGACCCGGCAGGCGGCGGTGGCTTTCCCGCGTGCTTCATGGCGATCCCCATGGATTGGGCAATGAACGGATTGTTTTGGGGAACCGTGAACACCAGTACGGATACCCGTGCGCCGGGATTCAAAGCTTGCTTGATCCCCGCCAAGGCGCGGCCAGGGGCCACGAACAACATCAGACCCAACCGGCAGATGGCCCCATCGAACGGAATATTGACCTCGCCAAAGTCTTCGGCTGCCCCATGCATGGTTCGGATATTGGCCAGCCCGGCGGCATCGGCGTTGGCCTGCACATGGCCCAGCATTTCTTCGGAAATATCGCTGGCCACCACATTGCCACCGTCGCCCACGCGTTTTGCCGCCATCAGGGTTTGACTGCCCGCGCCACTGGCAATATCTAGCACCCGCATGCCCGGGGAAAAATTGGCGGCGTCCATCATCGCTTCGGTGGCATCCACCAAATTTTCCGCCAGCTTGGCTTCCCATTTGGCCCAGCCTGGGGCCGCAGAGTCCCATGTGGCCCGCATCTGGGCCATCGTCAGTGGCGTATTCATTGAAACCTCTTTTTGGTTGGGCGTTGGCTGCCTGTGGGGAATTGGTGGGAGAGTGTAGCGCGGATTGCCTCCCGCGCATCATTCAGCAACGGGGTGCCGTTGGCGGCCAGGGCTGTCATCCCAGACGATACGCTGTGCAATCCCAGGCACCAACAGGCCCGGCAACTCCCGTCGCCCTTGGCATACCTAATACTTCCATGTATAAGTCTGCTAGGTATAAACCGGGCCAAGAGCAGCGCAGGAAATTATGGAGATCAACAAAGACCTGATCGGCGCTTCGTCGACCCCAATCGTCTTGGCGATTTTGGCCAATGAAGATGGCTACGGGTACGCCATTCTTAAGCGCGTCAGGGCGTTATCTGGGGGGCGCCTGGCGTGGACCGACGGCATGCTGTACCCGGTGTTGCATCGACTTGAGCGTCTGGGCCACATCAAGGCGCGATGGGAAGTGGCGGAAACCGGCCGTCGTCGCAAATATTATCGCATCACTCCCGGGGGCCGGGACCAGCTGGCCGAAGAACGCAAACAATGGCAAGCGGTGGATGCGACCTTGCGGGGGATTTGGCGATCTTTGGATCAATTCGATGACTCCCCTGCTCCGCTTCCCCAAGGATCCTGACCCATGACTGCGGATCAAATGAATTCCTTGGAAGAGCAAATCGATCGTTGGCGGGAATACCTGCGCCGCCGCCAGGCGATCCATGCCGTCGATGTGGCCGAACTAGAAGATCATTTGCGCGAACAAATTTCTGGCTTGGTCGATGCGGGATTAGACGCGGACGAAGCGTTCTTGGTTGCCATAAAACGCTTGGGCAATTTGGATGCACTGTCCAGGGAATTCGCCCACGAGCATTCCGACCGCCTGTGGAAACAGCTTGTGGTTTTCCCCTCTGACACTGGTGCGCCCCGCGCCCGGGCCAGAACCAATGCCCTTGTCGCATTTGGCTTCGCGGCGGCGGCGGCAATCGCCATCAAGGTACCGGCACTGTTCGGACTCGGCTGGGACCAGGACGCAGAAATCATTTTCTACCTGCGCAACATCAGCCTATTTGTGTTGCCGTTCCTGACCGCCTACTTCGTCTGGAAACGCCAGCTTTTTGACATCAGCACGTTACGTTGGGTGGTCGCGGCGTTCGTGGTCGCGGCCATCTTTGCCAACGTCTATCCCTTCGCCAGCGGGGGCCACACCCAGGTGCTGGCTGTGCTGCACCTGCCCATGGCCTTGTGGATGATCGTGGGGGTTGCCTACGCCGGGGGCCGGTGGAACCAAGTTGCTGGGCGCATGGATTTCATTCGATTCACCGGCGAGCTGTTCATCTATTATGTGCTGATCGCCATGGGCGGCGGCGTCTTCACGGGATTCTTGGCGCTGATCTTCCAGGCCATCGGCATGGACATGGAGATTTTCATTACCCAATGGCTGCTGCCCAGCGGGGCGGCCGGGGCCGTCCTTGTCGGCGCCTGGTTGGTGGAGGCCAAACAAGGGGCGATCGAGAATATGGCGCCGGTTTTGACGCGTCTATTCACCCCATTGTTCGCCCTTTTATTTGTAGCTTTTCTGGCCGCTCTGGTTTGGACCGGGCGGGGCATGAACATCGACCGCGACATGCTGATCGCATTCGATCTTCTGCTGGTGGTGGTCTTGGGCCTGCTGCTGTATTCCATTTCCGCCCGCGATCCCAGCCAGCCCCCGGGAATGTTCGATGTGTTGCAGGTGGTGTTGGTGGTCAGCGCCCTGTTGGTCGACGCCGCCACCCTGTGGGCCATCGCCGCGCGCATCTCGGAATTTGGTTTCAGCCCCAACCGCGTTGCTGCCCTGGGGGAAAATATAATTTTTCTGGTCAACTTGACCTGGGCCGCGGTGCTGTACATCCGATTCTTGCGCAGGCGCGGAACTTTTTCGGCCCTTGAGGCGTGGCAGACCAATTACATCCCGGTCTATGCCCTGTGGGCGGCGATTGTGGTGATCATCTTCCCGCCGGTGTTCGGGTACCTCTAACCAAGGTAGACGGTGGGCCGCCAGCCAAGTGCGCCAACCCAGGTAGGTAATTTTTGCCTATTGGGGCGATTCACAGGTCGGCGCTCTCCGGGAAAAATACATAGGGAACAATAGCTTAAAGGCTATGCGCCCTGGCATAACAATTGCGGCTAATCTTGGATCGTTGCTCGCGAGGAGAGGAAGCGCCCAATGGCGATGTCGATTAATACAAACGCCGGTGCGATGATCGGGCTGCAAAGCCTGAACAAGATCAACAGGATGCTCGGCACGACCCAGCTGCGGATTACCACCGGGCTTCGGATCAACGGCCCGAAGGACGATGCCGCAACCTTTGCCATCGCCCAAAATATGCGATCCGCCATGGCCGGTACGACCGCTGTAACGACCAACTTGGCTTTGGGTAAATCGATGGTCAGTGTGGCAATTGATGCGGGCAAAGCGGTCGCCGAATTGCTGACCGAGTTAAAGGCAAAATCGGTTCAGGCCAGCCAAGAGGGCCTGGACGCCGATTCCTACACCGCCTTGAACGCCGACTTTACTTCCCTGCGCGATCAGATTGATTCTGTCATCTCCAGCGCCGAGTTCGGTGGCAAGAATTTGATCAAAAGCGGGGCGACCAGTCACGTCGTTCTCAGCACGATGGACGGCAGCACAATCACAGTTTCGGCCCAGCAAATTCAACCGGTCAATCTGGGTGTTGACGCCATTGACGTGGCCACCGCCGCCAACGCCTCCGCTGCATCAATCGTCATCGACGCGGCGATCAACACCGTGTCTAGTTCCCTTGCCGCGTTTGGCTCCGCCGCCAGGCGGATCGATATCCAAATGGACTTTACCTCCCAGCTGAAAGACATTTTGAAGCACGGCGTTGCTAATCTGGTTGAGGCCGATTTGGCCGAAGAAAGCGCCAATCTTCAGGCCCACCAAATCAGGCAGCAGCTGGGCGTCCAGGCTCTGGCAATCGCCAACGCCGGGCCCCAAAGTTTCCTGCAATTATTCGCCTAAACATTCGACCGCGCCATATTGTGCAGAAGGGGAGAGTCGAACCTCCTCCACCATCGCCTTTTTTTGGCAAAATTGTTTCAAGGTAGGAAATCACCATGAAAATTTACGTCACAGGCGTCTTTGTCGAAAACCAAGAATCGGCGCTAGAGTTCTACACCGACGTTCTCGGCTTCGCCGTTAAGAACGATGTCCCGGTTGGAGAGCATCGCTGGTTGACGGTTGTTTCGAAAGAGGACCGCGCGGGCACTGAATTGCTGTTGGAGCCGAGCGAGCATCCCGCCGTCAAGCCATACAAGGGAGCCTTGGTAAAAGACGGTAT
>JABHVE010000015.1 GCA_018658465.1 Alphaproteobacteria bacterium | reverse complement strand
CGGGTGGGTATGGCACCCGCAGCTTCCCGCTGACAGATAGAGAAGGGTAACATCTCAAAGTTTCCAATGCTACGTGGCGCCGAATGGTCTGAAATCTGTTGGGAACAAAGGGTCTGGAAAACGGGTGTCGGAAATGGAATCACAAGGCCTCATATCGGGGCGCAACCTGCAAGCTCACCCTGCGGGGCCCTTACCACCTTATGCCCGGCGCTTACCTTATGCTTACCCCTATTGAAAGTTTCAAATTGATCGGAGCTCTAACCCATTGAAATCATTGGCGCGCCCGGGAGGATTCGAACCTCCGACCTGCGGATTAGAAGTCCGCTGCTCTGTCCCCTGAGCTACGGGCGCCCATGTGCAAACAGGGCCTTGAGGACTCTATCTGAGAGGTCTGGACCGCGCTTCAATCCGATCCGACGCAAAATTGTCAGCATAGGCACGACGGCGAACCACCCGCCCATTGGGTTCGGGTGCCGCGTAGGCAATCCCATTGGCTTCGGCATATGCCACAGCGGCCTCCTTGGTCGGGAACGACAGACGCACTTCTTGGTCCATGTCGTCTCCGCCCGTCCACCCCATCACCGGCTCTACGCGCGTTGAAGACGCCCTCTCGAACCGCAGAACCCAATTATGAGTTGCTGCTCGCCCCGATTGAGTGGCCGCCTTGGTCGGTTGGTAAATTCGTGCCCGCATTGTCACCGATTCCTCGCTGGGGTTCCTGCACCATGATCGCAAAAAAACGCGGCCTTTGGTATCCCGGAATCAATGGCTGGATCAAACCCCTGGGCCTTTTTGGGTGCGGAACAGTGGATTTTGCGAATTAAATCCGCATGCGGAACAAAAAGATTGAATTCAGCGAACTTACGCGGGTTCCATAACGAAAACGCCGCAAAACTCAAACTTGTTAAAAAAAGGTTGTAGATCTGTTTGCCTTTTGATCAAAGAATACTAGTTCCCGAACAGCATTACGCCATCGGTAGTGGCAACATCTCGGAAGTACTGGAAATTTTTTCCCAATTACACATGCCGACCTTTTTGTGTGCCTTCAATTTGCTTTTTGTCGGCTTAGATGCCTTGCAGTTCGAGAGGAATTTTAGTGCCTCACCAGATATGTAGGGATCTCCCGACCCACCCATTGACGGCAGAACTTCAGAGACCCCTCGGATTCCGGCGATTGGTGGGTCGGTTTTGCGCAGGAGTCCTCTTTATTTTCTTCGCATGGCTGACCGCGACTGCGGCATTCGCCCAGGATCGGGTGGTGCTGCAACTGCGGTGGGATCATCAGGCCCAATTTGCCGGATACTACGCTGCCCTTTGGCAGGGATTTTATGCAGACGCCGGCCTGGATGTTGAAATTCGCTCAGCATTCGGACCCGATGGCCTTGTACGGGCCGTCACCGAGGTATCCGAGGGCCGCGCACAATTTGGCATTGGCGGAGCCGACGTATTGGTGGCCATTGACAGCGGCGCCGGTCTGAAAATCGCCACAACAATTTTTCAGCAAAGTGGCTTTGGTATTGTTGCCCTAGAACGTTCTGGAATTTCTGCGCCGGCTGATTTGGTCGGCCGACGCGTGGGGGTTCGGCCAATGTCTGTGACCACTGCGGAATTGGAGGCAGTTCTGACGGCAGAAGGAATTGTTCTGGATCAAATTGAATGGGTCCAAGTGGAACCCGGGCGAGAAGATCAACTTCTTATTGCAGGAAACATTGACGCCTATATGGGGTTTCGGTCTGCCGGGCGATGGCGACTGCTCGACGCCGGCGTAATCCCGATTTTCCTACCCGCTTCAACCTACGGCGTCGATTTTTACGGCGATGTCATTTTCACGACCTCTGACATGGTCGATCAAGACCCTTTGTTGGTTCGGCGGTTCGTTGAAGCAAGCCGGGCCGGGTGGGAATACGCATTGGCGCATCCCCAAGAAATCGCCACGCGCATTGCTACTGATCTGGTTCGCACCGTACCGGTTTCGGATCTGGCGGCATTCAATCAATCCATGGCCACTGACATTGGCGGGCTAATGCTTTTTCCAGCAGTTCAGCTGGGCCACTCTAACCCGGCCCGCTGGGAGAAAATGTTCGACGCTTTGGCAAAGGCCGAATTAGTGACCGGCCAATTTGAATATTTGGAATTCGTGTTTGATCCAGACCTGCAAAAAGCCGAGTCGCAGAAGGCCATTTTGAAATGGTCGGCGTTCGCGTTGGTCTTTTTTGGAATCGCCGGTGCGGGTACAACGGTAATCATGTGGTCATCGGTCATGCGTCGCCGCGTGGAAGCCAAAACGAAGGAATTGGTCGAACGCGATCAGGAACTTGCAAAGAGCGAGAAGCGTTTCGCCCTAGCAGTGGAAGGAACCGTCGCGGGAATTTGGGATTGGGATATCAAGACTGGCTCAAGTTATTTTTCGCCGCGATGGGGAGAAATATTGGGATATAGCGATGGCGATTTGCCGCCCCAGGTCGATACATTTTTTGATCTTCTTCACGAAGACGATATTGATCGCGCCAATGAGGCAATCCGCGCGCACCTCGAAGACCATAAGCGGTTCGACATCAATTTTCGCTTGCGCTGCAAGGACAGAGGGTACGCCTGGATTCATTCCCGGGGACAGGCAGTGTGGGACAAGAATGGAAACGCTATTCACATGGCGGGATCCATCATTGATGTTTCGGAACGCGTCAAGGCGGCGGAAGCCTTGGCAGCGGCCTCGGGCCGCCTGACCGCAATTATTGAACAGGCCGGCGAGGCAATCATCACCATCGACGAGGATCAAAAAATCCAGGTGTTCAATCATGCTGCCGAATCCCTATTTGGGGTGACCGAGGCAGAGGCAAAATTAATGGAATTGACGGACCTAATCCCAGAACGCCACCGCCCAAGCCATCGCGCCCATGTGCAAAATTTTATTGGATCTTCTGAAACTCAAAAAACCATGAGCGTCCCGGGCGGGATCAGCGGCATCCGCAAGGATGGTTCGGAATTTCCCGCTGACGCGACGATTTCTAGTTTTTCAGCTGACGGCAAACGCCTGGGCACCGTGATGATTCGCGACATAACTGATCGACGTCAGTGGGAAGCTGATTTGTCGTCGGCCAAGAACCGGGCAGAATTCGCCAACAAAGCGAAGACCCAATTCCTGGCCAATACCAGCCATGAATTGCGGACCCCGATGAATGCCATTATCGGCTTTACCGAATTGCTGATGGCCGGGATTCCCAATACGCCCGCCCCAGGACAAGCCGATTATTTTTCCGACATTCATCAATCCGCCCTGCATTTATTGGATGTCATCGACGATATTTTGGATTTGTCCAAAATCGAATCGGAAATCGTTGATTTGGTTGAAGCAGAGTTGGTAATCGCGGATTTGATCCACGCCGCAATGCGGATTTTGGCTGAACGGGCTAGGCGAGAAAATTTGACCATCACCACCAATATTCCAGCCGACCTACCGAATTTGGTTGCCGACCAACGTATGGTCAAACAGATTCTAATCAATCTTCTTTCCAATTCAGTGAAATTTACCAAACCGGGCGGAACCATCACCATAGGCGCGAATATGGGGACTGATGGGTCCATGGATCTTTGGGTCGCTGACACAGGAATCGGGATGGCAAAGGATGACATCGCCAAAGCAATTTCCGCATTCGGACAGATTGATGGCGATTTTGCCCACAAAGATGAGGGCACGGGACTGGGTCTTTCCCTGGTCAATTCGCAGATAGACGCCCATGGGGGAAAATTGCTGGTCACCAGCGCCGTTGGCGTGGGCACGACCGTGACTACCCGGTTCCCAGCCCATCGCACGGTGGGTGGTTCACAATTCGATGTGGCACCCACTCCCCCAGCAAATGGCGCCACCAAACTTTAGATAAATCGAGCCACGTCAAACACGGTCCCATTCCCCGCGTTTGAAGACTGCGGCGGCAATCAGCACAATCCCTAAGACCAAAATCGCCAGCTTGTCGGTTCCCAGTCCCAACACAACGAACACACCACCCAAAATCAGCCACAGGCGATAGTTCGGCTTGAACAACGTTTGCCGGGTCCCAACCACGCCAAAGGTGACGCCAAAAGTCACCAAGCCAATGCCAATGTAGATCAGTACTGAAGCAACCATGAATACCGCGCCGGATCGACGTTGCGCGGTCGACACCGAAATCGCCTCGAATATTTTCGCGCACTACGCCGCTGCCAAGGAACTAACCCCCGAGCGTTCGGCGTATGGTGCAAAGGGTTGAATGATTTTTCCCGATCAATGGCCCGGGGTCTATGAGGTGATTTGCCGCAGGACATAAATCACTAGGCCATTCGCCCGCATGGTCGGGGAGAGAGGATTCGAACCTCCGGCCCCCGGCTCCCAAAGCCGGTGCTCTGCCAGGCTGAGCTACTCCCCGTATGCGGTGGTTGGTATTGCAATACACCCAAGGCCCCGTTGATGCCAAGGTCGACCGATAAATGTTTTGTGGGTCTTAGTCCGTATTGCCGAAAAAATGATGGATAACGACATCAGTAGGCACAATCCCGAGGCGATCGGCGGTGCCGCCTGGTACCTCCAACACCGCAACGGCCGGTGCCTCCGACGCGATTGTCGCCCTGGATTCTGGCACGGTGCGCTCAGCAATGCTGACGATACGGCCGTTGGCGGCGATGAAAATCATGTCCAGCGGAATCAGCGTATTGGCCATCCACATGGTGATAATCTGAGGCTCGCCATATTGAAACAGCATTCCGGCGTTCGCCGCCAATTCGGTGCGGTACATCAATCCTTGGGATCGTTGTGCCGGGGTGATGGCGATTTCGATGAAAAATTCATAGCGAGCGTCCTCTGTAAGGACGAAAAGCCGATCCCCTAACGGTTGGGGCTCACCTTCGCAGGCCGCCACAAGTACCAAGGCAACAATGCCCAACAGCCAGCCCGGGCGCACGCCTCGAATTTGGAAAATCTTCATGGGGTTTGTGTAGCGAATTCGACCTGGCCCGTAAACGCCCGAGGCATCAAATCCCGTCCAGAAACGGGATCACATAAAGTTCCCAGTATTCTTCTGAAAGCGCCTGGGCGGTGGCCAAAGATTCCGCGTCCAATTCGTCTCCGAGTTCAGCCAAATGGGTGACCGCCGGAGCGATATCCCGGGCCGCCGCCAACCGCAGCCAAGCATAGGCGATGATGGCGTCTTTCGGCACGGCATTGCCCGTGCGGTACAAAAACCCCATACGGAATTGCGACCCCGCATGGCCATGTTCCGCCGCTTCCCGGAACCACTTGGCGGCCTTGTCGGTATCACGGGGCATAAACAGCCCCGCAAAATGGTGATTGGCCAGTTCCACTTGGGCTTCAATCACCCCCTGCTCGGCCGCAAATTCGTACCATTCCATGGCTTCTGAATAGTCGGCGGGACCAAGCATGGTGCCGTCATACAGGCGCGCCACCCGGTAGTGGCCGATCGGATCGCCCTGCTCGGACGCTTGGGTGAACAACGCCAGAGCTTCCTGGGGGTCACGGTCGACGCCCAGACCGCGTTCGTACAGCGCCCCCAATCTGATCATGGATGTGGTATCGCCCAGTTCGACCCCGCGGCTGTACGCCGACACGGCGGCGGCAAAATCTTGGATGGTTTCTGGGCCAGCTTCGTACAGTGCGCCAACTTGCAGAAGTGCCTCGATATCGTCCCCGTCGGCTTTTGCACCCCACAGGTCAACCAAGGCATTGAAATCCCCCGCCTCCTCAGCCGCGACGACTTGGGTCTGGAAATCCTCCCCGCACGCTGAAATTCCCATAGCAATCGCCAGAGCCAAAATCGCCCCGCCCCAGGGCTGGAATTTTTGCGGGCGCATCCTACGCACCCTCTTGGAACGGCGCGACATATAGATCCCAGTATTCCAATGAAAGCGCCCGGGCTTCGGCCAAGGCATCCGCCCCCAGTTCGACCCCAAGGCTAGACAAGCTGTCTGCGGCTGCGTCGACGCCTTGGGCCGCCGCCAATCGGAACCACGCGTAAGCGGTCATTTTATCCTCGGCTACACCGATCCCTGATCGCAGCATAAAGCCCAACCTGAATTGCGCACCGGGATGGCCGTGTTCAGCCGCCAACCGGTACCATTTAACAGCGGCTTCCGAATCCCGGGGCACCCGAAAACCAGAAAACAAATGATTGGCCATTTCGACCTGGGCGTCCACCAATCCCATCTCCGCTGCTTTTTCATACACCACCATGGCCTTGGCATATTCCACTGCACGGTTTCCGACGTTGGAACTGAATGTCAGCAGTTTGCCGGTGCGGAAATAGCCCTCGGGATTGCCCAGGTCAGCGGCCTGACTATACAAGGCCATGGCACGTTCATGGTCGCGGTCGACCCCTTGGCCGTTTTCATACAATTCGCCCAGGCGGACCATCGCCGTGGTGTCCCCAAGATCAATCGCCCGGGCGTATGATTGGGCGGCCAAGGCAAAATCTTGAACACCTTCCGGGCCAGCCTCGTAAAGCGCGGCGATTTCAAGAATGGCAGCGGTGTCACCGCCGTCCGCCCGTGTTCCCCATAATTCAATCACAGTGGTGTAGTCCTCGGCTTCTTCCGCCGCCGCCACCTGAGCCTGGAAATCTTCGCCTTCGCAGGCCGCGAGCCCCAGTGCCAAAAGCACAGCAAAACCCAGCCGCGCCCATCCATGCGGCCCATCGATTCCGGCGTTTTCGGTACGGATCATTCGTCCTGTGTAGCCAATCCACTCAAGGCGGTAAATGGCAGCGGTTCTAAATTGCTTGGAACGGTGCCACGTAAAGGTCCCAGTACGTCCGGGATAAGGCCTGGGCCGCGGCCAATTCGTCAGGGTCCAGGGTCAAAGCCACCCGGGCCAAACTTTGGTCGGCAGGTTCGCTGCCTTGGGCCGCCGCCAAGCGAAACCATGCATAGGCTTGCTCGGCGTTTTGTTCCACACCGGACCCAGCTTCGTGGAGCGTGCCCATGCGGAATTGGCCTCCGGCGTGGCCCAGTTCTGCGGCCATGCGAAACCACTTCGCCGCCTCGGTGGTATCCCTGAGGACAGTTTCGCCAAATCCTGAAAAAAAGTGCCCGCCCAATTTCATCTGGGCGTCTACAAATCCCTGGTTGGCCGCCAGCTTGTACCAACGGATTGCCGCCCGATAATCAGGGGGCCCCCATGTGCCGCCGTCGTACAGCAGACCCGCACGGTATTGGCCCATCACGTCGCCAAGATCGCCAGCTTGGGTGTACAGAGCCAGGGCTTGGTCCATGTCGCGCGCCACCCCTTGGGCGTTTTCGTACAACATACCCAAGCCAACCATGGCAGAGGGCACGCCTAAATCCGCAGCTTGGCGGTAGGTTTCCGCCGCCTTGGCAAAATCCTGGACCGCAGGCGGACCAGCCTCATAAAGCGCAGCGATCTCCATGATCGCCTGGACATCGCCTTCGGCGGCCAAAGGTTCCCACAAGCCGATGGCTTTGGTGAATTCCCCCTCCGCCTCAGCGGCCGCCACTTGTGCTTCTAGGGATTCGCCACCGCACCCGGCCAAGGCCAAAGCCAAAACGACCCACGTAAAGACCCCCGGCCACATCCTGCGCCCGGATCGTGTGGCATTCATTAAATCCGCCATAGATGGTGTGTACCCCATGGTGGCAGTCGGGTAAACGCGCCCGTCCCTTGCCCGACCAATCCACCCTCCTTATAGTTCAGCAGACCACTAGGGGGAGCCGCATTGGGCGGCTGAGAGGCCTCGGGAATCCAGGGCGACCCCTACACCTGATCCGGATCATGCCGGCGTAGGGATAGTGCCCATGCTTGACCCCAATCCAAATACCGGTTCCGACGATCTGACCATCGGCATCCGCGTGTCCGGGGCGCAGTTGGGCTTTGGCGACACCAAAATTTTTGCCGACCTAGCCGTCGACTTTGCCCCCGGATCGTTCACCTGCATTTTGGGATCCAGCGGCGTTGGTAAATCCAGCCTGTTGCGGATGATCGCCGGGCTAGTACCAAATTCCACAGGCACCATCGTCGCCTCAGACGGCGAGGCGCTGACCGGCCGGATTACCTATATGGACCAGCGCGATTTGTTGTTGCCATGGTTATGCGCCCTGGACAACGTCATGTTGGGAGCCCGATTGCGGGGAGAACCCCAAGATCGCAGTCGCGCCACTGCCCTGTTGGCCCAAGTCGGATTGGCGGACCATCCTCACAAGCTCCCCCGCCAGCTTTCCGGAGGGATGCGTCAACGGGTGGCCCTGGCCCGCACCCTGATGGAAGACCGACCGGTGGTTCTGATGGACGAGCCATTTTCCGCCGTGGATGCCTTGACCCGAATGAAGCTTCAGGATTTGAGCGCGCGGCTGCTGGCTGGCCGCACCGTCGTCATGGTCACCCACGATCCGATGGAGGCGGCGCGCTTAGGAACTTGCGTTCATGTGATGTCCGGCTCCCCCGCGACATTGGACGATGGGTTTCATCCGGCCGGGTCGGTGCCGCGCGAATTGGCTGACCCAGAAGTCGCCGACCTGCATCGGACGTTGCTCGGCAAGCTCGAGCTGGCGGTCCCATGAACGCCGTGATGCGCGGCGCGGTGACCATCGCCGGTGTGCTCGGCGCATGGCAGGTATTTGTT
Source organism: Alphaproteobacteria bacterium (assembly GCA_018658465.1). Lineage (GTDB taxonomy): Bacteria > Pseudomonadota > Alphaproteobacteria > UBA2966 > CAIVPW01 > JABHVE01. The sequence goes on along the minus strand of JABHVE010000015.1, from coordinate 11,052 downwards.
TGGCTGTCGGGCGTTGCTCCATTCATGCTGCCGGGACCTTGGGCTGTTGCCACCACCTGGGCCAGCCATGCAAGCTATCTGGCGGAGCACGCCGCAATTACCGGCGCTGAGATTCTGCTGGGTTTAGGGCTGGGCACCGTGGTGGGTGTGGCCAGCGCCCTGGCGATTATTTCCTTTGCCCCCGCCCGCCGTTGGCTGATGCCGGCGTTGGTGGTGAGCCAGGCGGTGCCGGTATTCGCGCTGGCGCCGTTGCTGGTGCTGTGGCTTGGCTATGGCATGGCGTCCAAAGTGACCATGGCGGCGCTGATCATATATTTCCCCGTGGCCACCGCATTTTTGGACGGCCTGCGCCGCACCGAGCCGGGTTGGTTGGACCTGGCTGAAACCATGACCGGCGGCAAACGGCCCTTCGCCGTTTTGTTGCGCGTCAGAATTCCGGCCGCCCTGCCCGGCCTTGCATCGGGCTTGCGTGTGGGTGCCGCCGTCGCCCCCATTGGTGCCGTGGTCGGCGAATGGGTGGGATCAGGCGCCGGCCTTGGCTACGTCATGCTGCACGCCAATGGCCGCATGCAAACCGATTTAATGTTCGCGGCGCTGGCGACGTTGGCGGTGATCGCGCTGGCAACATATTTCACAGTCGATTGGGGGCTGCGACGGATGATCCCGTGGCAAATCGAGACAGCTCCCGGCGACGCAAAACCTTCAGGAGAACTCCGTGCTTAAAAACACCGTGCCTAAATTGATTTTGGCCGCCTCAGTGGCAGTGATGGTTGGCTTCGGGATTACCCCAGCCGTCGCCCAGGAACCCCAAGAACCTTTGACCGTGATTCTCGATTGGTTCGTTAACCCGGATCATGGTCCAATTTTTGTCGCTGAACACTTGGGGTACTTCCGCGACGCTGGGTTGGCTGTTGAAATTATTGCCCCCGCCGATCCCAACGACCCGCCAAAGCTGGTCGCCGCCGGTCGCGCCGATCTGGCGATTACCTATCAACCGCAATTGTATATGGCTGTTGCCGAAGGCCTGCCGTTGCGCCGCGTGGCAACCTTGGTTGCGACGCCCTTAAATTCGTTGGTGGTTTTGCGCGACGGCCCCATCCAATCCATCGCCGATTTGGACGGCGAAAAAATTGGATTTTCGGTTGGCGGGTTCGAAGACGCGCTGTTAGGTGCCATGCTGGAACGTCACGGCCTTGACCTGGACGATGTGGAATTGGTGAACGTCAATTTTTCTTTGTCCCCTGCTTTGATCTCGGGCCAGGTTGCCGCAGTCATCGGCGCCTTCCGCAATTTCGAATTGAACCAGATGGACATTGTCGACCGCCCAGGCCGCGCGTTTTTCGTGGAAGAAGAAGGTGTGCCAGCGTACGACGAATTGATCCTGGTGGCCAATGCCGACCGTTTAGATGACCCGCGCCTGGCAAAATTCGTGACGGCGTTGGAACGTGCGGTGCAATACATGATCAACCACCCGGACCTGGGGTGGCAGGCGTTCATCGCCGATCGACCAGAACTTGACGACGAATTGAACCGCCGGGCATGGGCCGACACGTTGCCACGATTTGCCCTGCGCCCAGCCGCTCTGGATCGCGGACGTTATGAAAGATTTGGAGAGTTCATGATGGTTCGAGGTTTGATCCCCGAAGTTCTGCCGATCGACGCCTATGCCGTGGAATTGCCCTGATCGGATTTTAGGCGACGGCCCCGTCGATTTCGATTTCTGCCACTTGGGGGCCCTTTGGACCCTGGCCAACCCGGACCCTTAAGGACTGGCCCGGCAGCAATTCTTCGATCCCCACCCGACGCAGGGCTTTGATATGGACAAACACATCGGGGGTGCCTTCGCCACGGGTGACGAACCCATAGCCTTTTTCCGCATTGAACCATTTGGCGGTGGCGTCGAAGAATTCGCCCTCGGCCTCCACTGACGGGAAATCATCTGGTGTGCGGGTGTCGCGCTCTTCCACAGGGAGGGATGTGCTGATATCCACCGACATCACGCGGACCGCTTGCAGCCCTTTTGGACCGCGCACCGCCTCGCACGCTATCGTGGTGCCCTGTTCAACCGCCTCGTGGCCGGCTTGGCGCAAAGCCGAGTGGTGGATAAATACGTCCCCTGGCATTTCGTCAGGAGTGATAAATCCGTAACCCTTAACAGCGTTAAACCACTTTACGCGCCCAACAATACTAAACGACTCTTGCCCGGCTTCTGCGGAGATTTGCTCCAATTCGCCCATAATTTCTAGGGCCTTTACCCCCCTTAACACTGCCAAATATAATTCGGCAGCCAAAACTGTCGCACCTTTTTTGGCAAATCACAACCAATCCTTAACTATACCCCTTATCAGTCGATTTATTGTTTTAGGAGACTCTGGCAACGGCGAAGCTAGCGTACTACCCTGTGTGGACAGTCGGCGGGACGGTGGTCCCGAAGTCCCACTTAAGTAGTTGATTTTATTAGTTTGTTTTTTGAGTAACCGCAGTTAGGGGGCGACCTTGATCCACGCGATGAGCCTTTCAGCTGTGCTTTTCGGCGTATGGCTGCTGTTGTCGGGCCATTACACCCCAATCCTGCTCGGGCTTGGGGTCATTTCCACTCTTTTTGCGGTAGCGATCGCCCTGCGGATGGACGTGGTGGACCACGAAGGCCACCCGTTGCACCTGGGTCTGCGGATCCTTGGGTATTTGCCCTGGCTGATGTTTCAGATTCTGCGCGCCAATTTGGATGTTGCCCGACGGGTTCTTGGGCCAACCCTTGCCATTTCTCCCCGCATGTTCCGGGTTCGGGCAACCCAACGAACCGACCTCGGCCGCGTGATTTTTGCCAATTCCATCACCCTTACCCCCGGTACGGTCAGTGTGGAATTAGAGGGCTCGGAAATCCTGGTCCACGCCTTAACGGCTGATGCCGCAAACGATCTCCGCGAAGGCACGATGAACAGGTTGGTGGTCGGCGTCGAAGGTCACGAGTGAGGGGTCCCAACAGATGGCCTTAGGGGGTACCGAAATGTTTGCTGCTGCCGCGTTGGCCATTCTCGCCACCATGGCGCTGGCTTTGGTGCGGGCGATCTCCGGGCCAACGGTCTACGACCGGGTGCTGGCGGTCAACATGATGACCACCAAAACCACGTTGCTGATCGCCTTGTTGGGGTTCTTGGCCGGGCGCCCGGAATTTTTGGATATCGCCCTCGTCTATGCCTTGATCAATTTCGTTAGTGTGATCGCCGTACTGCGGCTGTTTGGGCGCAGGGTCTGACCATGGAAATCGCACTAGACCTGCTTAGTTGGGCGCTGCTGCTTGTGGGAGGATTTTTCGCGATTGCCGGTGGTATCGGGGTTGTTCGGCTGCCCGACTTCTATACCCGCCTCCATGCATCGGGCGTCACCGATACCGGCGCTGCCTATTTTATTTTGGCAGGGCTGATGATCCAGGGTGGCCTATCAATTATCACCGTTAAATTGGTGTTGATTGGATTTTTCATGTTCTTTTCAAATCCGACGTCCACCTATTCCCTGGCCGCCGCCGCTCACCGATCGGGCATGGCACCCCTGGACGGTGCTGGTGGCCCCAACAAACCAGAGCCAGTGGAAAAGTCCTTGGCGGAACCCATCGAACCTATTGAACCCACGCCAACAAAGCCCGGGGGTGCACCGCCATCACAACCATAGTCAACACAGCATTGCTGGCCTTTCTGGTGGTCGTGGCATTTGCGATTATTCGCCGCCGCAGCCTGATTGCCACAGCCATGCTTTCAAGCTTTTTCAGCCTGCTGATGGCGGGAACATTTGTATTGCTGGACGCCGTAGATGTGGCGTTTGCCGAAGCCGCGGTGGGCGCCGGGATCACCACTGTGTTGATGCTGAGCGCCCTGGCGTTGACCAGTTCCGTCGAGGTTCAGCCACTGAAATCCAATTGGCTGGCGTTGGTCCTGACCATTGCCACCGCGGGCGTGCTGTTTTACGGGGTGTCGGATTTACCCGCCTTTGGCGACGCTGCGGCCCCCGCCCAACGGCACGTGGCACCGCGCTATTTAGAAATGGCAGAATTTGAGACCGGAATTCCCAACGTTGTGACATCGGTTCTGGCCAGCTATCGCGGCTTTGACACCTTTGGCGAATTAACCGTCGTTTTGACCGCCGGCATCGGTGTGATGCTGCTGATGACCCCCGGTGTGCGGCGGCGGCGAAATCAAAAAGAGACAGACGAGGACGCCACATGATGACGTCCCAACATTTGATCCTGCGGGTGGTCTCCAAGATTTTGATCCCGCTGATTCTGCTGTTCGCCCTTTACGTGCAATTTCACGGGGAGTCCGGTCCCGGTGGCGGATTCCAAGCCGGGGTAATTTTCGCGGCGGCATTCATTCTTTACGCCCTCGTTTTTGGCCCGGAAAACACCAGGCGTGTCGCACCGGAATGGGCACTCAGTACTCTGATGGCAACCGGCATTTTGCTATATTTGGGCACCGGCGCAGCGTCGTTTTTGTTTGGCGCAAATTTTTTGGAATACGGCGTGCTGGGGGCAGATTTCGTGGCCGGCCAATTGCTTGGGATATTCCTGGTGGAATTGGGTGTCGGCATCACCGTTGCGGCGGTGATGATCACAATCTATTTGGCGTTTGCCGAGCGTCAGGGCTAGGGCGATGGCGTTTTTGGGAACCTATAATTACTGGATTTTCATCACGCTGATGATGATTGGCCTGTACATCGTCATCGTTCGAGGCAACTTGGTGAAAAAGATCATCGGCCTGAACATTTTTCAGTCTTCAGTGTTTTTGTTCTTCATTTCCGTGGGCAAGGTTTCTGACGGCACAGCCCCGATCATTTTGCATGATGGGGGCGAGGCAATTTATTCAAACCCCCTGCCCCACGTCTTGATCCTAACTGCCATCGTGGTGGCCGTGTCCACATCGGCGTTGGCCTTGGCGTTGATCGTTCGCATCCACGAATCCTATGGCACCCTCCAAGAGGAATTGATCCACGAGGCAGAGCGCGCACCGTGATCTCTGCTCAACTCCCAGCGCTGCAAGTAATTTTGCCGATGTTTGCAGCGCCCATCGCTATTTTGCTGCGCCGCGGAAAATTGGCGTGGATGTTGGCGTTGGTTGTCACCTGGATCGCCTTCGCCATTTCATTGGTGCTGTTGTTCCAGGTCCTGGACGATGGTCCCATCCAATATTTCTTTGGCGGCTGGGCACCACCGTGGGGAATCGAATACCGCATCGACGCATTGAACGCGTTCGTTTTGGTGATTATCGGGGCCATTGGTGCTGCCGTGTTGTTGTTCGCGGGGCCAAGCGTGGAAAAGGAAATCCGCGAAGGCCACCAGCATCTATTTTACGCCTTGGTCATGCTGTTGCTGGCGGGTCTTTTCGGGATAGCCATCACCGGGGATGCCTTCAACGTCTTCGTATTTTTGGAAATCGCATCTCTCGCGTCCTATGCCCTGATCGCCATGGGAAAGGATCGTCGGGCCCTGACCGCCGCCTTCCAATACCTGATTTTGGGCACCGTTGGCGCGACCTTTTTCCTGATCGGCGTCGGTCTGCTTTACGCCATGACTGGCACCCTCAACATGGCCGACATGGCGGAGCGGATTCACGAAATCCACGACTCCCGCGCCGTGCTGACTGCCTTCGCATTTTTGACAGTCGGCATAGCCCTGAAAGCCGCCGTGTTCCCGATGCATTATTGGCTGCCCGGGGCCTATGCCTATGCGCCGTCTGTGGTCAGCGCCTTGTTGGCCGGAACCGCCACCAAGGTCGCCGTCTATTTGTTGTTGCGGTTCATCATGATCTTCGGTGCCGATTTTGCCTATGTGGCGTTGCCCCTAGGGGCGACCCTTGCGGTGTTGGCAGCCATAGGAATTCTTGTGGCCTCGTCCAGCGCGATTTTGCAAAACGACGCCAAACGCTTGTTGGCATTTTCCAGCGTCGCCCATCTTGGCTACATCGTTTTGGGCGTCGGCTTGGGCAACGACGCAGGGGTCACCGGCGGCATCTTGCACATGTTTAACCATGCCTTGGCCAAAGGCGCGGTGTTCTTGGCTATGGGCGCGGTGATGCTGCAAATCGGGGCCACCCACATCAATAAGCTAAAAGGCTTGGGGGCCGTGATGCCGTGGACCATGGCAGGGTTCACCGTCGCCGGACTCAGTCTGATTGGCGTGCCTCTGACCGCCGGGTTCGTCAGCAAGTGGTACATCGTCACCGCCGCCATTGATCGGGGCTGGTGGCCCTTGGCGGTGGTGATGGTGGTCAGCTCCATCCTTGCGGTGTTCTACATTTGGCGGATCATCGACGCCGTGTATTTTTCACCACCGGGCGCCAACACAGAAAACGTGAAAGAGGCACCGGTGATCATGTTGGCACCCTTGTGGGCCCTGGCCGGGGCGTCTGTGTATTTCGGCATTGATTCGTCCTTCCCGGCGTCGGTTGCGGGCAAGGCCGCCGCAATTGTTCTGGCGCAAATGCCATGAACGAGACCTGGATCATCGCCGCCGCTCTGGTGACGCCATTGTTAGCGATGGTGGGGATTGGCGTGTTCCGAAATCGCCCCAACCTGCGCGAAGGCGCAAGCCTGATTGCCGCAGCAATTTTGTTCGGCTTGGCCGTTTGGTTGGTGCCCGGTGTGGCCGACGGCGATCGCCCAGAATTGGTGTTGTTCGAATTCCTGCCGGGGATTTCCTTAGGCTTTCAGGTCGAACCGTTGGGGTTGGGATTTGCCCTGATCGGCAGCTTTTTGTGGTTCATCACTACGCTGTATTCCATCGGCTATATGCGGGCCCACAACGAAAACAACCAGACCCGTTTCTATCTGTTTTTCGCCCTGGCTTTGGGGGCTGTTACCGGCGCCGCCTTCGCCGCCAACCTGGTCACCCTGTATGTGTTTTACGAGGCATTGACCCTGGCGACGATCCCCTTGGTCACCCACAGCGGCGGCGAGGAAAGCCGCCGGGCCGGGCGGGTATACGTGGGGATTTTGCTGGGTACATCCCTGACCATGATGTTGATCGCCATCGCCTGGATTTGGATCCTGACTGGCACCACCGATTTCATTGCAGGTGGCGTATTCGTCGAGGACGGTGCCCTGATCCAGGGAATTACCCCCGGTATTTTAGGCGCGCTGTTGGTGTTGATGGTTTTGGGCACCGGCAAGGCGGGATTGATGCCTTTCCACAAGTGGTTGCCCGCCGCCATGGTTGCCCCCACCCCGGTTAGCGCCCTGTTGCATGCGGTGGCCGTTGTGAAGATGGGGGTGTTCACCGTTCTAAAAGTCACGATCTACACCTTCGGAATCGAGACCTTATCGAGCTTTGATCTTGGCCGGGCGTTGATGTACTTGGCCGCATTCACCTTGATCGCTGCCGGTATTTTTGCCCTGCGCGAAGACAATCTGAAACGCCGCCTGGCCTATTCCACCATCAGCCAATTGGCCTACATCGTATTGGGTGCTTTGTTGGTGACCCGTCTGGGATCCATTGCCGGGGGCATGACCATCGCCGCCCATGCCTTTGCCAAGATCACATTGTTCTTTTGCGCCGGCGCGTTGATGGTCACCCTTCATAAAACCAAGGTGTCGGAAATGAATGGGGTTGGGCGGATTATGCCCATCACCATGGCGGCGTTCTTGGTGGCGTCATTGAGCGTGGCCGGGCTTCCCTTTACCGGCGGCTTTTGGGGCAAATGGTATTTGGCGTTGGGTGCCTTGGAAGCCGATCAGATCGTCATGTTCTGGGTCATTTTGGCGGGGTCTTTGTTATCCCTGAGTTATCTATTGCCCGTGGCTGTGCGGGCGTTTTTCGCAGGCCCCAAGGATGCCCCCATAACCTTGGCCGGCGAAGCGCGTTGGCCCATGACCGTGGCGATCAGCACCACTGCGGTGATCACCGTGCTGCTATTCTTTGCGGCCGAGCCAATTTTCGGATTTTTGGACACCATTATTTTTAAGGGGACGATAACGGTCCAATGACCACTGACGACACCACACCCGCTGAAACATCGGACCAAGAAGAGCCGCCGCGCTTTTTAGACAATCCGCGTAACGTCAAAAGAATCCTGTGGGGGTTTTTTGGCCTCTGCATCGCCGTGGTCGGGTACGAAATTTTTCGGCCACTTAGTGGTGGCGAGGCCCCGGTCACCGAAGAGGGCGCGGAAGCCGTGCACCACTTGGCGGAGCGCGCCGGCGCCCTGGAGTTCGTCGGATCTTTTGCCCTGTACGGGTTCGTATCGTGCGTCGCCTTGGTCATCATGGGCAAAGGGTTGCGCCGCCTAGTCATGCGGCCCGAGGATTACTACGACCCAGACCCCACAGACCAGGATGATGCAGCCACCCCATCGGACGAGGCCCACTGATGGTTCGCGAACCGTTTCCCGTTTCCATCGATTGGGGCACCATGTTGGGCCTGCCCCCGGCGTTGATTTTCTTCACCGGGGCGTTGTTGATTGTGCTTATTCGCGGTCGCTTCCAGGATGGCGCGCGCAAAGTCGTCATGGTCCTGACACCCCTGATCGGTTTGTGGAATCTCACATCTCTGGTTCCTGGCGAGGCCTGGGAATACATGATTTTCGACCTGGACTTATCCCTGGTGCGGGTCGACCGCCTAAGCCTGTTGTTCGGGCTGTTGTTTCATGTGGGCGCACTGTTGGGGGTCATTTATGCCTTGCGGGTCAAAGACCCGGTCCAACAAATCGCGGCCCTAGCTTATGCCGGCAGCGCCCTGGGCGCGGTGTTTGCTGGCGACTACCTCACCCTGTTTTTCTTTTGGGAGGCCATGGCGGTGTCGTCGGCATTTCTGGTGTGGGCAGGCGATGGCAAGGGCGCGGCTTCGGCGGGCATGCGGTATCTGGTCATTCATGTGGCATCGGGCTTGATGCTGTTGGCGGGCGCCCTGTTGCACCTGACCCGAACCGGCGGTTTGTCATTCGATTATGTGGGTCTCACCGGTGTCGAGGGCTGGCTGATTTTCCTGGCCTTCGGGATCAAAGCCGGATTCCCGTTCCTGCACAATTGGATCACCGACGCCTATCCAGAATCGTCGCCAACCGGCACCGTGTTTCTGTCCATGTTCACCACCAAGGTCGCGATCTATGCCTTGGCCAGGGGCTTCCCCGGAACCGAGTTGCTGATTTACATCGGCGCGGCGATGGCCCTGTTCCCAATCTTTTTCGCGGTGATCGAAAACGACCTGCGCAGAGTGTTGGGCTACAGCATGATCAACCAAATTGGCTTCATGGTGGTGGGCATCGGCATCGGCACCGAATTGGCCCTGAACGGGGCGGTAGCCCACGCCTTCAACGAGGTGCTGTTCAAGGGCCTGTTATTCATGACCATGGGTGCTGTGTTGCTGCGTACCGGCACGGTAAAGGGCAGCGAATTGGGCGGCCTTTATAAGACCATGCCGAAGACCGCGATCCTCTGCATGGTTGGGGCGGCATCCATTTCAGCCTTCCCCTTGTTTAGCGGGTTTGTATCAAAGGCCATGGTGATGGCGGCGTTGCTTGAAGACGGCCACACATGGATTTGGTTCGGACTGTTGTTTGCCTCCGCTGGTGTCTTTCACCATGCCGGAATCAAAATCCCGTTCTTTGCCTTCTTTGCCCATGATTCGGGCATCCGCACCACGGAACCCCCGGGCAACATGATGCTGGCCATGGTGCTGGCAGCGATCGGCTGCATCTTTTTGGGATCGTTCCCGGTGTATCTGTATTCGTTGTTGCCGTGGACGGTGGAATACACCCCGTACACCTTTTCCCACGTGATGCTGCAAACCCAATTGCTGATGTTCTCCGCCCTGGCATTCATTTGGTTGAAGCTGACCGGGCTTTACCCGCCCGAACTGAAATCGGTGAACATTGATGTGGAATGGCTGTACCGCTGGGCTGGGCCCCGCGCGTTTAAAGCTGTGATGAACAATGTTCTGTTCTTGGTGACAAACTTTGGCGAGAGCGTGCGCGAAATAAGCGCGCCGGTGATTGATCGCCTGATCAAACCCAACGGATCCCTGGCCCGTATTCTGCCCACGGGTGCGACGATTTTGTTGACCGCCGCAATCCTTGCCGGGTTCCTGATCCTCTATTTGCTACGCGGAGCGGGCTAGGAATGTTTGACTGGGCCACGTTCCAGGCCTTTGGCATTTTTCTCACCGGATTGATGGTTGGGGGCATGGTGTTCTTCGCCTTTGTTCTGACCCCACTCGCTTTCACCCGCATGTCAACAGACGCTGGGTCCGAGGTCATCCGCACCACCTTCCCCTATTACTATCGGGTCATGGCGGCGTTAAGCGTCGGTGCATCGCTGTTGGTCTCAGGCTCAGGCAACGCCATCATCCTTGCCGCCAACGGCATCACATTCGCCCTGATCTTGATCTTCTTGCGCCCGCGCATTGTGCGGGCCCGCCAAGGCCGGGACGATGGCGATGCCGCGGCTGCATTGATTTTCCAGCGATTGCACCGGGCCAGCGTCATCTTGAACATGTCGCAATTGGCCGCCGGGATTGTGGTGTTTTTCCGGATTGCCGGGTGAGAATCCGCGCCGCCCTCGGCGTTTTACTGCTGGCTTTGGCCACAAGCCCGGCCATAGCCCAAGAAAACTGGGTTTCGCCGGCAGGGCGCGATCATCCTTTGGCCGGGAAGATTTGGGATGTTGCCCAAGGGGCGTTTATCACCGAGGCAGAGTTGATCGCCCAATTGGCAGAGGCAGATTTTGCGTTGTTGGGGGAAACTCACACCAACGAAGATCATCATCGACTTCAGGCGAGGATTGTCGCGGGCCTTGGTGCCCTTGGGGATTTCGAAGCGGTGGCCTTCGAAATGCTCGATCAATCCCAGGCCCCGGCCTTGGCCCGGCACTTGGATCAATCTGAAACCCCAGAAGCATTGGCCGAGGGCTTAGGCCGGGCGGTGAATTGGCAGCGCTGGCCAAGTTGGCGCACCCACTATCAACAAATTGCCGAGGCTGCCCTGACCAGTGGAATGACCATCGTCGCGGGGAACGCCGAGAACGCCGTTTTGCGCGAAGCTGTAAGGCTCGGTGCGGAGGGCTTGGGTCAGG
>JABHVE010000016.1 GCA_018658465.1 Alphaproteobacteria bacterium | reverse complement strand
TCTGGCCCTGGCTGACCAAGGCCGTGGAATGGGCCCCGGTGGACAGGTCAGCGAACATCAATTGGACATCTTTGGCCCGGGCTTCGCTGCCGTTGATGGCGTAATTCGACCCGCTTTCCCGTTGGATACGGCGGACGACTTCTAAATCGTCGGAATCGTTGAAGGCGGCGGGGGCGGATCGGTCGGCATTGTCCAACCGCAACGACACTTCGGCGATATTTCTGGGGGGTCGATTGCCGGATCCGTTGAAGATCACGTCATCCATGCCGCCGCCGCGCATCTTTTTTGCCGATGCCTCGCCCATGACCCAGCGCAGGGCTTCAACCAAATTGGATTTGCCGCACCCGTTGGGGCCGATAATGCCGGTCATTCCCGGTTCAATCAGCAGTTCGGACGGCTCCACAAAAGACTTGAAACCGGCAAGGCGAAGGCGGGTGAAATGCATCAGACTCTAGGCCAGCCTTGAGGTTCCGTGGGTGGGTTTTCTACTCTAACTGGGGTCAAAACAGTCTCCGGCCACAAGATGTAGTATGAGTATATGGATTCCTGCCTGGAACGTACACGAGAGTCCAGATTATTTTTGGCGGGCCGCGACGCTTTCCCCCAATGCCCGCAGGACGGCGCGTAAATCCTCATCGTCGACCTTGGAAACCACTTGGTCCACGGCCTGGGCTTGAGCCTCTGTGGCCTCTGGTGTTGGCGCTCGCTCGTGGGGGGAATCGTTGCCCAAGGGAGCCTGGATCAGCTTCAAATGGGAGACGGCTGCGTGGCCAAAAAACGTATTGATCCGTTCAACAATCACCGGTTCCAAATGTTGCAGCTCCAGGGCCCAGGCGCTTTCAACACGCACCCGCAAGGTTCCGCCGATGCCCTTACCTTGGGCATAGCTTAACTGCTCCGGGCTGCTTTTTTCGGCGACCTCAGATCCGACAATTTCCGCCCACCGGGTCAGGATTTCGCCGTTCTGAAATCCTCGGCGGCGGGCGATGGGGTCGGTGGCTTGGGGTAAAACCGTCCCCAAGGTGCGCGGACCCCCACCGTATTTTGACCGTTTTCCCATGGGGAATATCTTGGGCGTTTACGCGCAGATGCGCAACGTGATGGTAACGTGGTGCAGATGACCAACCCCGCCACGAAATTACTGAAATGGTACGACGCCAACGCCCGGGAATTGCCTTGGCGGGCGGCCCCCGGTGTGGTCCCCGACCCCTATCGGGTTTGGCTGTCGGAAATCATGTTGCAGCAAACCCAGGCGGTGGTGGTCGCTCCGTACTACCTGAAATTTTTGGGGCGCTGGCCCACGGTTCAGGCCCTTGCCGCCGCCGAACTGGACGACGTTTTGGCCGCCTGGGCCGGGCTTGGGTATTACGCCCGGGGGCGCAATCTTCACCGCACCGCCCAGGCTGTCACCGAGGCAGGAGGCCGGTTTCCAGAGTCTGAGGTGGCTTTGCGGGCCTTACCAGGGATCGGCGTTTATACTGCGGCCGCAATCGCATCCATTGCCTTTGGTGCCCGCGCTTCCGCCGTGGACGGCAATGTGGAACGGGTGGTGTCGCGGCTGTTCGCCGTGACGGTGCCCATTCCCAAATCCCGGCCCAAATTGCGCACCCTTGCGGTATCACTGGTGCCCCTCCAGCGCACCGGCGATTTTGCCCAAGGCCTGATCGAATTGGGGGCCACGGTTTGCACCGCACGTTCCCCCGATTGCGTGGCCTGCCCGTTGTCAGATGGCTGCAAGGCGTTCGCCAAGGGAAGCCAAGATCGCTTGCCCCGGCGGGTGCCTAAGCAAGAGCGCCCCACCCGCCACGGGGTGTGTTTTTGGCTAGAGCGCAGCGGCCAGGTTTTGTTAGGTCGTCGCCCGCCGAGGGGATTGTTGGGGGGCATGTTGGAAATTCCCGGCACCCCGTGGGAGGCGAAATCTTGGGGCCAAAAATCGGCGATGGAGTTTGCCCCCACGTCAGCCGATTGGCAGTCGGTTCCGGGGGAGGTGCGCCACACATTTACGCACTTTCATTTGGTGCTGACGGTGATGACGGCGCGCACCCGATCGGGGGGCAATTTGGCTGGGACCTGGGTGGCCCTGGATGATCTGGAAACCGCCGGATTGCCCAGCGTGTTTGCGAAAGTCTCCGGGCTGGCTAGAGCAAAAGTTTAGTGGAGTCCGGCTCGCAGACGGTCGCGCAGGCTGTCGATGGGGACCAATACGTCCCCCACTTCGAAACACCAAAAAGCCCAGCCATTACAAGCCGCTGCGCCCTGAACCTGAGCCCCAACATGATGAATTGATCCGCTGGCGTCGGCGCTGACCAACGTGCCGTCGGGGCGGACCTTGGCGGAATGGCGGCGGCTGTGGTCGTACAACATGTCCCCCGGTGCCAGCAGGCCTTCTTCCACCACCCGGCCAAAGGGCACCCGGGGTTGGTCGCGTTTCGATAACGTAACTTCCAGGTCGGCGTCGTTGGTGGGCACGATGGCGTCGATGCGTTTGCGGGCCAGGGCGGTGTATTTTTTCGATTTATCGATTCCCAACCAGTGGCGACCAAGGCGCTTGGCCACGGCTCCCGTGGTGCCTGTGCCAAAAAACGGGTCCAAGATCACGTCGCCGGTATTGGTGGATGACAAAATTACCCGGTGCAGTAAGGACTCCGGCTTTTGGGTGGGGTGGGCCTTTTCGCCATTTTCTTTCAGGCGCTCGTTGCCATTGCACACCGGTAGCAGCCAGTCCGACCGCATTTGCAGATCACCGTTCACCGCCTTCATGGCGGCATGATTAAACGTGTGGGGCTTGCCGCCCTTGTCGCGGGCGCACCAAATCAGAGTTTCGTGGGCGTTGGTAAACCGCCTGCCGCGAAAATTCGGCATGGGGTTGGATTTGCGCCAGGTCACGTCGTTCAAGATCCAAAAACCTAAGTCTTGGAGCGTCGCCCCGACCCGGAAAATGTTGTGATAGCTACCGATCACCCACAACGTGCCTTTTGGGCTTAGTACCCGGCGGGCGGCGGTGAGCCATTCTTTGGTGAAGTCGTCATAGGCTTGGAAATCGTCGAACTGGTCCCATTTGGCATCGACGGCATCGACCACGGAATTGTTGGGCCGCCGCAATTCGTTGGACAATTGGAGGTTATAAGGCGGGTCGGCGAACACCATATCGACGCTGCCGGCCGGTAAACTGTTCATGACCGACACGCAGTTCCCCGTGACCACGCGATCCCATTTTGGCGTGGGGGTGGCGGCCTTGGACGAGGCTTTGGCGGGTTTGCGGGTAGCCATAAGCGCGGACCATGGGCGATCCGGAGTCCGCCGTCAACCCAAATGTGAAGTGGAATCAACCGGTTACAAGGCGGTCTGATGACTCTTCACGAGCTTGAATTGCTTCTCGGATGGGTGCGAAAGACCGCCGGTGATGGCAGGTGACTCCACCTGCGGCAATGGCGTTTTTGTGTTCCGCCGTGCCATAGCCGCGATTGCGTTCCCAGCCATAGGACGGGTTGGCCCGGGCCAGGCCCTCCATGATCCGGTCGCGAATGACCTTGGCAATGATCGAGGCGGCGGCGATAGAAAGGCACAGGCCGTCGCCACCGATCACCGCGTCCCCCGGGCACGGTAAATCCGGTATGCGGTTGCCATCCACCAAGGCAAACTCAGGCGATTGGCTCAACGCCCCGACCGAACGGGTCATGGCCAACATGGTGGCCTGCAGAATGTTGATCTGGTCGATTTCGTCGACGGTCGCCAAGCCGACACCGACGATGGCGGTTGCCCTGATCCCTGTGAAGATTTTATCGCGGCGGGCCGGGGTCAACGCCTTGGAATCATTGATGCCGTCGGGCAGTTGGGTGTTGCGCGGGTCGGGCAGGATGACGGCGGCGGCCACCACCGGCCCCGCCAAGGGGCCGCGCCCGGCTTCATCAATGCCTGCTACCAAGCACCCGGCTTGGCGTTCGCGGGTCCAGTCTGGCAGGGCGATCAGATCAGCCCCCCAGAGGCCGGACTTCCACGTCCACGGTGGTCGGTCCAGCACGCTCGAATGTCAGCCGCAGGCGAAACACCTGCCCCGCCACCAATTGCTCGGTCAGGCCCATCAGCATGATGTGGACCCCACCCGGTGCCAAATCGGCACCCATCCCCGGCCCTAACCCAACACTTTCCACGGGCACCATGCGGGCAACACCGTCGGTGATTTGGGTTTCATGAAGCTGGGCGACCTCGGCGATATCCGTGGAGGCTCCCACTAGGTATTCGCCTTCTTCGGTTTCGTTTTCCAAGGTCAGATAGATGGCCCCAGCCTGGCCGGCCGTGGTGGTGGCCCGGGCCCAGGGATCAGAAATCACCAGGCCGGCGAATTTGAAATCTTGGGGGATCGCAGCGGTGGTGCCGAGGCCGATCACCAACCCAAGAAATGCGCCGACAAATTTTCGAAATTCCATCATGGAAAAAGACCCAATTGGCCGGACAAATCCGGCGGCACGAATTGCGACGTATCCAATTTCACATTCGACCTGTTCAGGCCAAAGCGGCGGCACGCAGCAGCAAAACGCTGTTTTATCATCGCCGCCACGGGGCCGCTACCGGACTGGCGTTCAAAAAAACTTGCGCTCGATTCCGCGCCGGCCCTAACAGTGCGGATCAACCCCAAAACCCGGTCCCGGCGATCGGGAAAATGTTCGGTCAGCCAATCGGCGAACAGGTCCTTCACCCCGTATGGCAGGCGAACCATGATCATGGCAGCCGATGTGGCTCCGGCCTTTGCGGCTGCCTGCAAAATCGATTCGATTTCGGAATCATTCAGGCCGGGAATCACTGGGGCCACCATCACTCCCGTGGGCACCCCCGCATCGGCCAAGGCGCGCACGGCATCCAATCGCCGCTGCGGCGTGGCGGCCCGGGGCTCCATGGTCCGTGCCAAGTGACGATCCAATGTGGTGATGCTGAGATTGGCGGCGGCCAAATTCCGCGCCGCCATGGGGCCGAGGATGTCCACATCGCGGACAATCAAATTCGATTTGGTGACAAACGCCACCGGATGGTTTGCAGCCGCCAATACCTCCAACACGCCGCGGGTGATTTTCCAGTCGCGCTCGATCGGCTGGTACGGATCGGTGTTGGTGCCCATGGCCATTGGCGCGCATTTGTATCGCGGCTTGGCAAGTTCCTGGGCCAGCAACGCCGGGGCATCGGGTTTGGCCACCAATTTCGTTTCGAAATCCAGCCCCGCCGACAGGCCCAAAAATTCGTGGGTGGGCCGGGCGAAGCAATAAACGCATCCGTGTTCGCAGCCGCGATAGGGGTTGATCGATCGGTCGAAGGGGACATCGGGGGATGTGTTGCGGGCGATGATGGTCCGCGGGGCATCGACCCGAACGGTGGTGGCCAGGCGCGGGGGCGGGGCATCGATGTTTTTGTCATCCCAGCCATCGCCGAAATCCCAATCGCGGTCTTTTGTTACCCGCGCATAGGCCTCGAACCGCCCCGATGGATTGGCCCCGGCCCCCCGGCCACGGCGCACCGCCGGGTCCGTGGGATCCACCGTTCGCAGATCTGATTTCGCCCCCATCCGGGCAGTTTAGCGGCCCTGCGCCGAAAAGAACAGAGAGGGAACATTTCCGAGACTAGATGTTTAAGACGGTGGTGGGGGCTGCATGACCATGGAGCCAAAGAACCGGGTCATGGAGTCTTTCAAGTGCTCGCGCATCTCTGCTTCCTGGTCTTCGGGTAGATCGCGCAATTTGGCCATATCAGCGGTCATCAGCAGTGACTTCAACATGATCTGAATGACTTCTTCGGGGTCTTCGGCCCCGGCGGCGATTTGGACAATGAGCTGTCCCAAAATCATGCGGACAGCCAATACGTCGGCGGAGGTTTTCTGAGCTTGGTCGAGTGCCATGGTGGTTCTCCATTTTGAATGAGGAGCCCACGGTATCTCAATCAAGCGGGTTTAGGATTCCAAAAGCCGCGGGATCATTTCGGGCAAATTGCAGGGCATGTGGCGCAGGTCCAATTGGAACCGCAAAATGCCATCCCAAGCGTCTTTGCAGGCATTGGGCGATCCCGGCACGGCGAACAAAAATGTGCCCCCTGCGATGCCCCCGGTGGCCCGCGATTGCAACGACGATGTGCCGACCTTTTGGAACGAGATTTGCCGGAACAATTCGCCGAACCCGTCGATCTTTTTGTCGTACAGGGGCTCCATGGCTTCCGGCGTCACATCGCGGCCGGTAATGCCGGTGCCACCCGTCGTAATGACCGCTTCCACCCCGTCGTCGGCGATTAGTCCCTTCAGACGGTCCTGAATTTTATCAATGTCATCGGTGACGATGGAGCGGTGGGCCAGTTCGTGACCGGCCAGCGTTAGGCGGTCCACCAAGGTTTGACCGGATTTGTCAGTCTCTAAGGTGCGGGTGTCGGAAACCGTAACCACGGCAATGCGCACCGGTTCAAATTTCTTGTTTTCGTCAATTCCTGCCATCTCGAAACGCCGTTTGTTGAATGCCATCCACCGATTGGTACAAGGGTGCCGCGCCACTTGCTATGGCGTCAAGGGTTGGGGAGTCTTGGCCCAGGCGCGCCCGGTACATCCACAAATTTGTCAGAACCCGTTGGACAAAATCCCGGGTTTCCCACAACGGAATTTTTTCGATGAAAATCAGCGGATCGGTCGCTGCCCCGCCGGCCCGCAGCCACTTCCCAACATTCCCGGGGCCACCGTTATACGCCGCCATCATCAGCACCAAATTGCTGCCCACATGTTCGGTCTCCATCAGCAATTGCAAGTATTGCTGACCCAGGGACAAATTGTATTCGGGCTCGAAAAGCTTATCGGAATTTCGACCGCGCAATGAATTGTCGCCGGTGACAAAGCTTGCCGTGCTGGGCATCAATTGCATCAAGCCGTGGGCACCATCGACGCTGTAAGCCCGGGTGTTGAATGCAGATTCTTGGCGCACAAAGGCCAGCACCAATGCTAGGTCCAATTCGAAACTGTGGTCCCAATTGGGCACGGGATATAATGACCGGCTAAACGCCTCGCCGGAAAAAGTCAGCACATCACGGCTGACGCGCAGTTCAGACGCCGCCATGCCGTAATTGGTAATCACCGCCAACAGGGGCCGTGAAATGCCAAATCCAGCGGCGGCATAGACCGCGCGGATTTCCTTATCGGCCATGTAATCGTTGCCGATTTGCGATAAAGCAATGGCCCGGCGGATGGCGGTGACACCTTGTAGAATCAGGACTTCTTCGTCGGTTACGGGGGCCGGATCCCAATCCAAATCGGCGGACAAGCCCAGTTGGCGGGTGGCCAAAGTTCCGTACAAAGAATGTGGAGCCAAGGCCGCCCGTTGCAGCCATGGAATAACCGCTTGCGGCTGGCGTGCGGCCAAGCTGGCCCGCGCTGCCCAAAATGCGGCGGCTGATTTTTCGCCGCTGTCTAGGCCCTCGGCCACGGCATAGCGTTCGAATCGCGCCAAGGCTTGGCCGTATTCCCCCAAATTCCAGGCCGCCAATCCGGCGATCCAATCGACTTTTGGGGCGTACCGCAGAGTTGAATCGGCAATACCGTTTGCCAGCTCCAATGCCCGGGCGTCTTGGCCGGTTTGGAACAGCCCAGTAACGATGATGGCGGCGATCAGATCCCGTTCCGTGTCGTCCATGCGGGTATTGATACTGACGCCGTTCGCCAGGTCGCCCAGGGCGTGTTCCACATCCAACACCCTGAGGTGTCGGCGCACGTGGGAAAAGGCATCGCGGACCTTGCGGGCATCCGACGACGACCGGGCCATCGGTGATCGGTACGTGGGGATGCGGGCGGTCTCGACGCGATTGGCACCGCCCCCAAGATTTGACGCGCCGTTGGTATGGGGCCGGGTGGGGGCCAGGGGTGCAGCCGCCGACGACGGCTTACGGCGCTTGGCCAAATTGTAGATGCGATCCGCCCCCGGCAAATCCCGGTAATGTTCAAGCCAATGGGACAATTCGGAAAATTTCGATCGGTATGCTGTTGGGTGCATGTACCGCTGGAACTGCACATGGCCCATCAAAATCGGATTGTAGATGCCATCGATCAGGACATCGGCTGCGGCTAAGTTCCCGGCTTCTTGCAAGGCGAAAATTTCTTGGTATGCAACGATATCGGCTGCTGATAGCTCCGCCCCCATGGGGGGGCCAATGGCGATGTCTGCTGCCACACCGGTGCCGGGGGACAGGGCGATTAACGCCAGAGCGACACTTGCAATCCACGGCGTTGCCGTGCGGGCAAACCAATATCTTGAAAAGCGTACAACGGCTGTCCGACGGGGTCGATTACCGATCAAGTTAGAGCCTCCATGAACCCAAGTGTTAGTGGCGTCATATCCCACCCGGCATTTTCCGGCAAGGCGGCGATGGCCACTTATGCCAATGCCTCAGGCACTGAAATCCGCATCAATGCGGCGGCGAATTTCGCGCAAGTCGCGCCAGGCTTCGCGCTTCATGCCAGGCTTTCGCAACAAATAGGCCGGGTGAAAAATCGGCATGGCGGGAATGGGGCTGCTTGCCTCGGACCCGATACCGTGTCGGGGATAGTCGTGCCAGCGGCCGCGCAGGCGGGTAATCCCCTGGGTAACCCCCAGCAGCGCTTGGGCCGAGGTGCCGCCCACCAGCACAAGAATTTTTGGCTCCGCCAGTTCGATGTGGCGTCGCAGGAACGGCAAACATATGGTCACTTCATTGGGGGTCGGTTTTCGGTTGCCCGGAGGCCGCCAAGGCAGGATGTTGGAGATATATGTACTGGAACGGTCCAATCCGATGGTCCCTAGCATGCGATCCAAAAGTTGTCCGGCCAAGCCCACGAACGGCAAGCCTTGGCGATCTTCGTCGGCGCCAGGGGCTTCGCCGATGATCATGACTTGGGCGTTAGAGTTGCCGTCGGCAAACACCAAATTCGTCGCGGTGTCGGCCAAGGCGCAGCCATCAAAGCGCGCTAGGGCATCGGCCAAGGCCGCCAAATCGGTGGCCGCAGCAGCCAAGTCATGGGCGCTTTTTGCGATGGTGTCCGTCGATGTCAGGCTGGACGGCGATGACGAAGGGGGCGGAAAAGATGACTGGGCGGGGGTCGCAGCGGGATTTGGTGGCGAAGCAGCGGGATTTGGTGCGGTCGCTGCGGGATTTGGTGCCGCAGCAGCGGGACTTGGTGGCGGAGCGGGGAGGTCCACAGGCGCCGGTGACCGGTACCGATTGATGGGGGCCTCGCCAATGGCTTCATCGGCGCCAGCTTCGATTTGCCAAGCCAACATGTTCAATGGGGTTTCGCTGGGCTCCATTTGGCCACTCTATCACACGGGGTCCATGTGACGGATCGCGGGAAGCGGGAGCGCATGGAATTCGATGTGGTGATTGTTGGGGCGGGCCCGGCCGGCCTGGCGGCGGCCATCCGCTTGGGGCAACTGTCGGCCCAACACGATCATTCGGTATCGGTGGCAGTCCTTGAAAAAGCCGCCGAGGTCGGCGGGCATAGTTTGTCGGGGGCAATTTTGGAGCCCGCCGCACTGGATGAATTAATCCCGGATTGGCAATCCCAGGGAGCGCCGGTGACCACGCAGGTGACCGATGAACGGCTTAGCTTTCTGACACCATCAAAGGCCTTCACTTGGCCCCATGCCTTGGTACCCCCCGCAATGAAGAACGCCGGGAATTATCTTGTCAGTCTGGGGAGCTTATGCCGGTGGTTGGGGGACCAAGCCGAAGCTCTTGGGGTCGAAATTCTGCCGGGATTCCCGGGGGCGGGCCTTCTACATAATGACACCGGGGCGGTTGCCGGCGTCGCGTCGGGCGATTTTGGTGTGGGCCAAGACGGCAGTCCTGGCCCCGAATTTCAGGCGGGTGCGGATATCGGGGCGACGATCACCCTGCTAGGGGAAGGCTGCCGGGGCTCGCTTTCTCGCCAAGTCATCGAACAATTCAATTTGGACCGCCATGCCCAGCCCCAAACATACGGCCTGGGGTTCAAAGAAATCTGGCGGGTTGAAGGGGATGACCATCGCCCGGGCAACGTTGTTCACACGGCGGGGTGGCCCTTATCCGGGGCAGGCAACGGATCAAATTACGGTGGCGGATTTTTGTACGCCTTGGAAGACAACCAGTTGGTGGTGGGGCTGGTCGTGGCTTTGGATTATAGAAATCCTTACCTAGATCCGTTCCAGGAATTCCAGCGATTCAAAACCCACCCATCCATTGCCGCGCGATTGCGGGGGGCCAAGCGCCTGTCATTTGGCGCGCGCACGTTGGTGGAGGGTGGTGCCCAGGCCCTGCCGAAGTTGACGTTCCCTGGTGGCGCATTGATTGGCGACGGGGCGGGGTTTTTGAACGCTGCCAAAAACAAAGGCATCCACAACGCCCTGCGCAGCGGTCGTATCGCCGCCGAGGCTATATTCCAGGGGCTGGTGGATGGGTATGACGCCGGTGCCGAGCCGGTGGCCTATGGCCAACAAATGGCGACGTCAGTTGTGGCAGAGGAGCTGGCCCGGGCGCGCAATTTTCGGCCATCCATGGGCCATGGGTTGGTGCTGGGCACGGTGCTGGCCGGGATCGATCAGGTCCTATTGCGGGGCCGCGCCCCTTGGACATTTTCGTTAGGCGCCGCGGACCATCAACGCCTGGGTCGGGCGCGGGATCACCGGCCCATCGATTACCCCAAAGCTGACGGGATCCTGAACTTTGATCGGCCCTCATCGGTGCATGGATCGGGGACCGATCACGGCACTGATCAGCCCAGCCACTTGGTGTTGGCGGATCCGTCCCTGGCGGTGACCGTAAACTTGGCGCAGTTCGCCGGGCCTGAAACCCGGTTCTGCCCGGCCGGGGTTTATGAATTCGTTCAGCCGGAAAATGGCGGCGCGGCAACCTTGCAAATCAATGCCCAGAACTGCCTACATTGCAAAGCCTGCGATATCAAAGATCCCCGGCAAAACATCCGATGGACCCCGCCAGAGGGCGGCGGCGGCCCCAACTACACGAGTATGTGACGCACCGGTGGTGGTTTTTCCGTTGTCGGGGTACATTTGCCCACGCATTTTTTGACCAATAGATCGTGTGAGAACCCCATGACAGAGAAAACCATGGCCCATCAGGGTGGCCCGAACAAACGGCGCCTCGGCAAACTGGCAATGACCTTGGCCGCGGGGGTAAGTCTGGCGGCGATTATGGGCGTTGCTCAGCCGACCCCGGTCATGGCGCAAAAAGCCGGAGAGTCTGCAAAGCTTGGGGCCTATTTGGCGGCGCGGGTTGCCGGGACCGACCGGGATTTGGGTGCGGCCGTTGAGTATTACGATCAGGTTTTGATGGTGGATCCGGATAATCCGGAGCTGCTGTCGGCGGCGTCGCTTTTTATGTTGGCGGACGGCCAGGTTGAAAAGGCCATCGCTGCGGCGGAACACCTGTTGGATTTCCGCCCCGACGATGGGACCGCATTGCTGTTGGCCTCGGTGGGCAAGATGACGGCGGGGGATTACGCCGCGGCAGCAGAGCTGGTCGGTGCCGTTCCCTTGACTGGAATTAACCGGCTGTTGGGGCCACTGGTAGAAGCTTGGGTTCTGGTGGGTCTGGGTCAGGTCGACGACGCCCTTTTGGCCTTGGAAGCCCTTAGCGTCAATTCGTCTTTTACCCCCATGCGGGTTTATCACACGGCTTTGATCACCTGGTTCGATGGTCGAATTGACGATGCGGAAGCGCAATTCCAGTTGATGTTGGAAAGCGGTGTGTCCAGCCGTGGGGTCGAAGCCTATGGCGCGTTCCTGGAAAATCAGGATCGGTCGGACGAGGCCGCTGCCCTGTACGAAAATTTTCTTGCCGTGGCGCCGGATGATGAAATCATTGGGGCGGCCTTGGCGGCCCACCAGGGCGGTGGCACGGCGGCGCCGATGATCGCCGATGTGGCGGCAGGGTTGGCAGAAGCGTTCGAAGGCATGGCGGCGGAACTGACCCAGGAAAATGCCCTGAACCCCGCGCGCAATTTTGCCCAGCTTGCCTTGTACCTTCGCCCCGATTTGGAACCCGCCATGATGGCTTTGGCCAACACCATGGAACAAGAAGAGCTGTGGGACTTGGCCAACGAAGTCTTGGCGAATGTTCAGCTGGACTCTCCCTATTCATGGGCGGCGCGCATGCGTACCGCTGTTAACCTTGGCCGTATGGACGACGTGGATGGGGCGGCCGCGATTTTGGAAGGCATGGCCAATGAACGACCGAATGGGGTCGAGGCGCTGATCAGTCTTGGAGACATTTTTCGGTCAGCAAGCCGGTTCGAAGATTCGGTCGCCGCGTATGACCGGGCGGTAGACCGCATCGACCAACTTTCGCGCGGCGACTGGGTGCTGCTTTATACCCGGGGAACGGTGCTGGAGCGGTCAGGGGATTGGGACCGCGCCGAAGCAGATTTTCTTCAGGCGTTGGAGCTGGAGCCCGATCAGCCCTTTATTCTGAATTACCTGGGATATTCCTGGGTCGAAATGGGCCGCAATGTGGAAGAAGCCACCGAAATGATTGAACGGGCGGTGGCCCAGCGTCCCACGGCAGGGTTCATTGTCGACAGCCTGGGTTGGGGTCACTACATGCTGGGCAATTACGAAGAAGCCGTCCGCCAATTGGAACGGGCGGTGCAATTGACCCCGGGCGACTCGACCATCAATGACCATCTGGGAGACGCCTATTGGCGGGTGGGTCGCAAGCGCGAGGCGACGTTCCAGTGGCAACATGCCTTGGATCTGGGGCCTGAGGACGATCAACTTCCCATCATCCTTAAAAAGCTTGAACAAGGGCTCGATATCTAGCCTGTCTAGGGTGGTGGCCAGCCCCGGTGTTGGGGTGACGTGTCGGGCTCCAGCGAAACTCAATCTGTATCTCCATGTATTGGGGCAGCGATCCGATGGCTTTCACGTGCTGGACAGCTTGGTGATGTTTGCCGATGTAGGTGATGTGGTCCGCGTCGAAAGTGGCCCAACATTGACCCTTGCGGTCGCCGGTCCCTTTGCCGACGACCTAGCGGCCACCGACCCGGAAAACAATTTGGTTGTGCGTGCCGCCCGGGCGTTGGCACGCCATGGCGGATTGGAAGCGGCGGCAACTATCACCCTGGATAAGAATTTGCCGGTGGCTGCGGGGATTGGCGGAGGATCGGCGGATGCTGCGGCAACCCTGCACGCCCTGAACGCCCTGTGGGGGCTAGCGGCGTCGGATGCCGAACTGGCGGAACTGGGGATGGAAATTGGTGCA
Organism: Alphaproteobacteria bacterium; assembly: GCA_018658465.1. Taxonomy (GTDB): domain Bacteria; phylum Pseudomonadota; class Alphaproteobacteria; order UBA2966; family CAIVPW01; genus JABHVE01. The sequence continues at coordinate 44,066 of JABHVE010000016.1, read as the reverse complement.
GATGTGCCCGCGTGCCTGGTATCCCAACCCTTATTAATGGGCGGCGCGGGGGAGCAGATCGAATTGGCTCCAACCACGCCGGCGCTGTCTCTGGTCTTGGTGGGCCCCAACGCGCCCCTATCGACCGCACAGGTGTTCGGTGCCCGGCAAGGCACCAGGTCTGAACATGGCCGCATGACCCCGTCAGATTCAGTCCAGGCATTCGTTCAGGACCTGTCAGGTCGCCACAATGATTTGCAGGCTGCGGCGGTAGCCTTGCGGCCAGTGATCGGCGATGCACTGGGGTCGTTAGAGGTGGAACCGGGTTGCATGTTGGCGCGCTTGTCCGGCAGCGGATCGGTGTGCTTTGGGATTTTCCCCTCCGCCGAGGATGCCGAAATTGCCGCTGAAAACATTGCCCGACACCACCCCGATTGGTGGGTGGTCGCAACGTCAACGTCATCCGCAACGGCAGAGGGCCACGGCCAACAATGAGCGCAATCCGAAATATGTGTGGGGTCGCCCTGGCGTTGGCAGTTGGAGGATGTGCCCAGCCTTTGGTGATGTCCGATATCGAACTGACCTGGGCTAATGCCGTCGTGGTGTTGCCAGCCCTGTCGGCGGATGACGTGTTGGTGTCCACCATGAACAGCCCCGCTATGACCGATCGGGTGGCCTTGCTGGCGGAGGGGGAGGCCTTGCCCGTCGCCTTGTACATGCATGGGTGCACAGGCATCGGAGGTCTGGATTTTCTGCGCAAACTTGCGGACGAAGGGTTCGCGGTGGTGGCGCCAAACAGCTTTGCCCGATCTTACCGCCCATTACAGTGCGATCCGGAAACCCAGTCCGGCGGCTATAATCTTTTTGTGTACGATTTCCGATTGGCAGAAATCAGCTTTGCCTTGGAAAAATTGTGGTTCGCCGAATGGGCGGACTGGAACCGCATGGTGTTGGCCGGTGCATCCGAGGGTGCCGTTGCGGTCGCCCTATACCGAGGCGACGAATTCAACGGCCGGGTCATTGCTCAGTGGACCTGCAACGGCGCGCCAGTGGTTGCCGGAATTGACGCGCCCATGGACGAGCCGATTTTTGCGGTGGTTGGTGCTGATGATCCCTGGTATGCCAATTTGGCCGAGGGTGAAGAGCGCGAGGATTGCAGTAAATTTTTCGACGGTCGCCCCGGGTCTCGTTCGGAAATCGTCTTTAAACCGGAAGCCCATGACGTGTTCGAAAACGCGGCAATGGTTGAAACTATGGTTTATTTCCTGACGGCGGCAGTGGGGCGTTAATTGACGAAATTGCAATAGTGTGTCGAAAATGCCACGCGATTCAGTCCTATTTATTGCGATTCGGGGGTATATGGGCCTTTCAACCCCTTGGGGCGGTTCATAAATTAGAAGTTTCGGGGTCAGGAGTGCTTGATCATTGGTAAGGATTTGGCTAGGTTGCCACTCAGGACACAGGGTTCGTTAACGGCGCGTAGCGTTGCGTTAACTTTTTTTGCGTAATCAAGCGAGTCTCAGTGCACCGACTTGCTTCTAGTTTCAGGGGGTTTGCGCCCATGCAATTGCGAAAATATGCAACCATCGCCGGGCTTTCGGCGTATATGGCTTTTGCCCCCGGATTGGCGGTTGCGGCGGAAAACACCGCGCTTCTGAACCAATTTCGGCAAAACGTGGAAACCCTTAAACAGGTTCCCAATGCTGCAGCTGGCCAAGAAGCTGGCGGGGCAGCCGGAGGCGGCGCTGGGGCTGGCGACGGGGCGATCGGCGGTCTTGGAATTGGTGCCATCGCGGGTATCGCGGTCGCCGCGGCTTTGGCTGTTGCCCTAGCATCGCTGATTTCATCTGACGCTGCTGTGGCGGCCACAAGCACATCGACATCCACAAGCACATCAACGTCAACCAGCACGTCAACCAGCACCTCAACCTCGACCTCGACCAGCACGGTTACGGCGACAGCGACGTTCTAGAAAATTCTCGACGACAAATTGAGGGCATCGCTCCCACGGGAGCGGTGCCCTTTATCTTTGGCTAAACGCCACGTTGCCAATTATGTGATTATTGCTGGCTTGAGAATTTCTGTTTCGATCGGCGGGGTGTCCCTGGCGAAATGTTGAACTGATTTCCACATGAATCCAGTTTGGAAATCAAACCAGTACATGTTTTCGAATTCCCACCGAACTGTGCTGGCGATGTTCAATTCTTCGACCTTTAAAGTGTCGAATTCGCGATCAAGAATTTTGATGGTTTCCTGGGCCACAACTCGAAACGTAGACGTGATTGGAATTCCGAAAGCGGCTGTTGGATCAGCCAAGTCGACCGTACGAACATGGGTCCCTTCAAAAGCCATGTTGCCGGTGGCAACGGGGTCGTCTTCGATCCCTTGAGTATCAATTAAGTCTCGGCCGATCTGGGTTGTCCTGGTCACCCGGCCATTTCTGGTAACAACGGCCGTTTTATCCTCCGAAATCCAGTGCAGATCGGGGCCGTCGAATCGGCCCAGCACCAACAGCGTTCTGGGGCCTCTTCCGATCTTTGCCGCCATAGAGGCGTATGGTAGGTTGGCCACATATTCAGGCGATATCGGTGTGTCGGGTGCTCCGGATACCAGCAATTGGGCGGCATCGATAGCGTTTCCAATTACTGGCGGCAACGTGCAACCAGACGCAAAAAACGCTGCGCCGACTGAAATTGCATGGCGCCGCGAAAGCGGTTTTTTCGGGGCGGGCTTTCCGCTATTAGGAGCTATTTTCATGGGGCGATTTTCCGATACCTGGTCAAGAAGACTAGGCTATTTGGTTCGGGCGGTCATCATCGTCGCGGTAATGGTGGGATGGGGTTCTGCCAGTTCGGCCCAGGACCTGGACGAACTCCAATTATTGCTTGAGGAATTGTTGGAAGGGGGCGTGGAAGACGCACTAGTTGGCAGGGCACCTGAAGGAGCCCTGGACAAAGCCAGAGCAGAGGCTGCCCGCGGCGAATTTACATCGCCATTCGTGGGAGAGGACCCTGAGGAAGTTGTTCGAGTGACCTCGGTCCTCACGGACAATCAGATGCTCGTGGTTCACCGGTTCTGTGAAGGGCGGCTTTCTCCGGAACAAATGGAACTGCTCGTTTTGGTTCCAGCATTTAGCCGATTGGAGCAGGATTTTTGTTCTCGCGCTGGTGAAGTCTTGCTGCAATTCGGCTACGACATGTTCGACGGCCCGCGGATTCCTGGGGTATTGGTCAACGGCGCCATTCCCGACAATTATCGTCTTGGAATTGGAGACGAAATTGTTATTACCTTTCGCGGCCAACTTTCTCAATCCACCGACGCGGTGGTCGACCGCGAAGGTCGCATTGTCCTGACGGATTTAGACCCTATTCCCGCAGCCGGGCGCACATTTGGCGATTTCCGCGCGGATTTGGAAACAAGAGTGGAAGCCGCCTTGCTGGGTACACGGGTCTTCGCCTCCATGGGGGCGGTGCGCCTGGTATCCGTTTCGGTAATTGGCGAAGTCCATGCACCAGGCATCCACCAACTTACAGGGCTGTCCACGATCCTTGACGCAATCGCTATTGCTGGGGGAATTCGGAAAACAGGGAGCCTCCGTCAGGTAAGAGTGGAGCGCAACGATACGTTTTTCTGGCTGGACATGTACGACCTGTTGATCAGCGGTTCGTTGGGGCGTGACCTTTCCCTATACGACGGAGACCGGATTTTCGTGCCAGGCTTGGGCCCGACCGTTGCCGTGACCGGTCAAGTCATCCGGCCAGGAATTTTTGAGATGGCGGAGGGGCAGACAGACCCTTCCATGGCAGAGGTGATTGCCTTGGCAGGAGGTACGATTAGGCCTCAGGGGTCCCGGCTATTTCACCGAACGTTCGACCAAGAGGGACGCGAGGTCGTGATCGAGGCGACAACTACTAGGTCTGCGTCCGTAATGGCCGGGGACATGGTCGACGTGAAATTCGGCGGCAACATCCAGGTCGGGATGGTCCAGCTGGTTGGACACGTCCACCAACCCGGCCCACAGGTCAGATCATCCGTTCCGACCGTGCGCGCGTTGCTGGGCGATGCCGAGTCGTTGGTTGAAGGTGCCTACCTGCCGTTCGCCGTTCTCGAAACAACGGAACCCACCACACAGGCGCGTCGCCTGTTCGCGATCGACCTCCAGCGTGTTCTTGCTGGCCAGCAGGACTTTGCCCTGCGCGACAACGACCGGTTGGTGATCTTGAGCATTGATGACATCAGATTTCTTTCCTCGAATCCAGTCCAGTCGGTTGTGTCTGCGGGTCCAAACTTCGTTCCCGACCTACCGGCGGGGGGGCCTGCAGAACTAGGAGAGGCGATCAAACTACTTGAAGAAGCGACGAATAATTTGAACGCCAGACTATCAGCGAACGTCGCGAACTGCCGTGGCCTGGAGGCCCTAAGTGCCATTGCTCGGGCGACGCAGTCAGGCAGATTCGACGGCGCGATACAGGCGATGAGCACGGCGGGATTTGGTAATGAGGGAGGGGAGGTCGGTGCCATCAGTGCGTGCCCCATTGTTTTTGACGACATTCCCGATCTACTGCCGTTTGCCCTGGAACACGTGGCGGCCATAAACGGAGAGGTCAGGCGGCCGGGCGCTTATCCCGTGACAGAAAACACGTTGATTGCTTCCGTGGTGTCGTTTGCAGGGGGCCTGACCCGACAGGTCGATTTGTCCCGGGTGGAGATCACCCGTTATACCCAAGCTTCACAGGGCGGTGTGGCGGTGGCGGAGAGGAGCTTCGCCGACATGAGCGGTCAAGCCGCAGCAGGGATGACGTTGAATCCCGGCGATATTATCCGCTTCAACGCCGCCTTTTCAGATCGCGACAGCGGCCCGGTATTGCTAGCGGGTGAGTTTGTCCGCCCCGGGTTGTATGACATCCGCCGCGGTGAAACCCTTTCTCAGCTCATTGCCCGTGCCGGAGGCTTGACCCAACAGGCGTTTCCTTTTGGTGCCATTTTCACGCGGGAGAGTGTGAAGCGGGCGGAAAAGGCAGGCTTCCTACGCGCGGCGCAAGAATTGAACTCCTCGATCGCCTTAGCGGCGACGCGTGAGAATGTTGGCGGCGGTGCCGTAGCGGCGGTGAGAGAAATTGTGAGCGAACTCACCACTGTCGAGCCTCTTGGTCGGGTGGTGATGGAAGCCGATCCAACGGTCTTGCAAGTCAGGCCGGAACTCGATGTGGTGCTTCAACCCGGTGACACGTTATTCATGCCGAAACGGCCAAGTTCGGTTCTTGTCACCGGCGATGTCTTGAACCCCGGAGCCCAACAGTTTGTGGCCGGCACAACTGCGGACCAATATATCGTCCAGGCCGGTGGACTAAGTGATTCCGCCGACCAGGATCGACTGTTTCTGGTATTTCCCAATGGCGTTGCCCAGCCGCTCACCTTTAGCGTCTGGAATTATCAGTCGGTCCTTGTGCCACCGGGCAGCACAATTGTTTCGCCGAAAAACCTGGCACCCTTGGATCTGTTGGCCTTTGCCAGAGATCTGACGGGATTGATTGGCCAGCTAGCGATCACCGCGGCCTCGATCGCTGTGATTGGAAACTGACATTGCGGTGGGCAGGCGGCTTTCAGTCAGCCTGAGATTTAGGAACCGCAGGCCAGTGATGCCGATATTGGGGACGCGGGCCCTTGCGGCCATTGCCATGTCTGCCACCCTTTGGCTGGTGCCAACCGGTGTCGGCGCACAATCCTTTGATCGAGACACACCAGAAAATTCCGTTTCTCCTGGGGACTATGGCGGCATTGGCCTTTTGCAAATGCGGAATGCCAGGTTTGGGCCTGACGGGTTGTTTTCGATCGGGTATTCAAGGGTCGAGCCGTACAAAAGATGGGGCCTGTCCATTCATATTTTGCCATGGTTGGAAACCACATTCAGGTACACAGAAGTCCGCAACAGATTGTTTTCCGACAATCTGTCCTTCAGTGGGTTGCAAGCCTACAAAGATCGCGGTGCCGACATCAAGGTTCGACTGCTGAAAGAATCAGACTACCTTCCCGCCGTGGCCATTGGCCTTCAAGATGGGTTGGGAACCGGATTGTTTGCGGGCGAGTTCTTGGTTGCCAGCAAGCGCTATCGTGATTTGGATTTCAGCTTGGGACTGGGTTGGGGCTATGTGGGATCGCGCGGAGGGTACAAAAACCCAATGCGCATTCTGTCCGAGGATTTTGGAACTAGAACCGGCATATCCGTATTTGGCGGAACGGCACCGTTGGAAAGCCTGTTTTCGGGTGCAGAAGTCGGCATTTTCGGCGGGATCGAATATCGCACACCGATCCGCGGATTGACCCTAAAGGTCGAATACGACAGCCATGACTACGCTGTGGAACCGTTAGCGGCTTTCAGCAAACCAGGTGTATCGCCCATCAACATTGGCTTTAATTTTCGACCGTATCCTTGGTTCGATATGTCCTTTGGGATCGAGCGCGGAAACACAATGATTCACTTTTCACTGCGATCAAATTTCCAGGCGCCCGGAGTTGCCAAAATTGATGTGCCGCCCCCAGAGGTTGGACCACGGCGACAGCTTGCCGAGCTGATTTCTCCGGAGTTACGCGCAGCCCCGGGAGACCGGGGCTTGGCTGCCACTGACCCGGCGACCCAGGTTTTCCAAGTCATGGCCGAAAATGGTCTTGCCGTCGATCAGATTTCCTTGGCCGGTGCGGAAATGATTTTGACGGTGTCGTCCCCTAATGGAACAACGAATTTGGCCCAGCGACAAGATGCCGCCGTGCGGGCGTTAGCTTTGCTGCCCGCCGACATCGACAAGCTGACGTTGGTGGATGCTCCGGCGGGGGCAGCCTTGCTGCCGATCACCGTCCGCCGCGGGCAAATACAGGGTGTCACGGCGGTGGACGCGCTGTACGAACGCCTTAGTGAATTGGGATTGGAGGTCGAAGCCTTCGAAATACAGGACAGCACCGCGATCGTCACCGTTGCAGCCATCAATCCGTCGGTTGCTGTGAATTTCGCGGCGGCGGCGCGGATTGCCGGGCGGACCTTTGGGATGTCCGACGCCGTGATTATCGACGCTCGGACCGGCCAAGTGGAAATTTGGGAGGCCCTGCCAATCCAACCCGATACCAGGGTTGTCGCGATTTCGCAAACCCCAGGGAATTTGGTTGGCGGAAATACATTCCGCCTGCCGCCTCTTGATCCTCCATACGAACCTGAGGATAAGGAAAAGGTTGCCGTCCAACTGGCCGAACGCCTCGAAGAAAACACCATATTCCTTGAAGCACTCGAAATGTCTGGCCGGCACGCGACGGTCTATCTGACCGGCCTCCGATTCATGCAAACCGCCCGAAATTTGGGATATGCGGCACGCATTACGTCAGACAATCTTCCTGCCCCCATTGAAGAAATTACGATTGTTTCGTTGAACGGAGGGATGGAAACCAGCCGATTTACATTTTTCCGCAGCGACTTGGAACGCGGGGCGGCTCATCGTGGCAGCCCAGAAGAAATTTTGGAGGCAGGCACACTGGAAACCGGTTACCCCGGGCGACTTGGGTCCGATGTCACTGTGCCGGGTCGTTATCCGCGCGTGGGCTGGTCCGTTTCGCCACAAACCCGCCAACATATCGGCGGCCCGGATCAATTTGTCTTGTATCAAATTTGGCTGGCATTTCGGTTCAATGCCGATCTGGGTCGCGGATTTTCGTTCTCGAGCATTTTTGGGCGCGACCTGTACAATAATTTCGACAAAATAAAATTGCAGTCTGACAGCGTTTTGCCCCACGTTCGCAGCGATATCAAAGAGTATTTGCAGCAAGGAACGAACAACATCGTCCGCTTGCAATTGGATTACATGTACAAGCCTGCAAAAGATATCTACGCGCGTGTTTCGGCGGGAATTTTCGAAGAAATGTTTGGCGGTATTAGCGGAGAGCTCTTGTACAGGCCGTTTGATTCGCGATTGGCGATCAGCCTAGAGGTCAACCAGCTGTTTCAGCGGAAATTTGATCAACGGCTGGAATTCAAAGATTACCGCGTCAAGTCCGGCCACCTGACATTTTATTACGATATGCCGTACAACAATTTGCTGGCAACGGTATCAGCAGGGCGATTCTTGGCCAAAGACACCGGCGTGACGTTTGATCTTTCCCGGGTATTTGACAGCGGCGTGCGGGTGGGGGCATGGGCCACCTTCACAAATGTGCCGGCGATCGAATTTGGTGAAGGCAGCTTCGACAAAGGGTTCTATTTCGTGATCCCGTTCGAATTGTTTTTCCAAGAACCCAGCACCTCCACCGGGGTTTTTGCCTTCCGTCCCCTGTTCCGAGATGGCGGGCAAAGGCTTGTCATGGCCAATCGATTGTTCGAAGTCACGGGCAATGGGACACGTGATGCGGTCACCCGGGATTGGTCTTCGTTCCTAAAATAGGGCGCCGGATTTGGAAATTGTTCACGTCATCAACTCCTTGGATACCGGTGGCGCGGAAACCGTTCTGCTGCGGTTGTTGACCGCGGGCGATCGATCTGAATTCCGATCTCATGTGGTGTCCCTCACGGATCTTGGCCCGATCGCTGGGGATTTGAATGATCTTGGCGTTACAACCATAAGCTTGGGCCTTGGTCGTACCGGGCCATTTCCAAATCCCTTTCGGGCCTTGCGTTTGGCCAACATAATCCGGGCGACCGGGGCGGATGTTGTTCAAACCTGGATGTATCACTCAAATTTGATTGGCGGTGTTGCCGCATTGTTGGCTGGACGTCGCCCCGTCATCTGGGGGGTTCGGCAAACCAATCTTGATCATGAAAGTGTGCCGACACGGACGGCCCTTGTGGCCAAAATCGGCGGACGTCTGTCGGGTCGGCTGGCAACCAGAATAGTTTTCAATTCCGAAATCTCGCGCCAGGCCCATCGGGCGGTCGCCTATGCCGACGAAATCGCCCAAGTCATTCCAAATGGCTTCGACACAGACGTATTCCGCCCAGACGAAGGCACCCGAGGGTCAGTGCGCCGGGAATTGGGAATATCCGACGACACTGTCTTGGTGGGGATTCTTGCTCGGTACAACCCGCAAAAGGATTACGCCAATTTTGTCGGTGCTGCGGCCAATATTCATCGCCAACACCCAGACGTCCAATTTGTCATGGTGGGCTTGGATGTTGATCAGAACAACCGGGGTCTGATGGATCTAATCGACGCGGCAGGGCTCAAAGGCGTTTGCCATTTACTGGGTCACCGATCGGACATCCCGCGATTGGCGGCTGCATTCGATGTGGGGTGCCTTTCATCGATGGGGGAGGGCTTCCCAAACGTCGTCGGTGAAATGATGGCGTGCGGTGTCCCGTGCGCCGTCACCAATGTGGGTGACACCGCGTCCCTGGTTGGCGATACAGGACGCGTCGTCCCGCCGAAGGATCCTGAAGCTCTGGGTGGCGCTCTGTCCTCGCTGATAGAACTGGGCGGTCCACAGCGCCAGCAGCTAGGGGCTCTGGCGCGAAAGAGGGTCGAAGAGTCTTTTAGCATTCAGAGCATGGTCAATGCCTTCCAGACGGTGTGGCGCGAGGTCGCGGACCTCAGAAATCCCGGCTCCGGTCCTTGACAGATTGGGCCCATACAGGTTCATTACCGGCCAAGCGCAGCGGCCCGAAACCTAGTCGAAAGCGGCACCATGGACCATCTCGACGCCCTGGAAAGCCAGAGCATTTACATCTTCCGCGAAGCGTTCAATCGCATTGGCAATATCGCCATGCTGTGGTCATTGGGCAAAGATTCCAACGTCATGGTTTGGTTGGCGCGCAAAGCCTTTTTCGGCAACATTCCTTTTCCCGCCGTGCACATTGATACGGGCAAAAAGTTCAAGGAAATGTACGAATTCCGCGACCGCTATGTGGAGGAGTGGGGCCTGAATTTCGTTAGCGGCGACTGCCCGCCGGTGGAAGACATGGATGAATCCTTACCACCTGCGGCGCGGTCCGCGGCGCGGAAAACCGCTGGCCTGAAAACGATGCTAGAAGCCCAGAAGTGGGAAGGAATTTTCGCAGGGATTCGCAGGGACGAAGAAGGCACCCGAGCAAAGGAGCGGTATTTCTCGCCGCGATCGGGGGCAGGGGTTTGGGATTCCAAGGACCAGCCACCGGAATTCTGGGGGCAATTCAATACGGATTTCCCACCCAACACCCATTTGCGCATCCATCCCCTGTTGCATTGGACCGAAATCGACATCTGGCGCTATACCCAGCGAGAAGGCATCCCAACGGTGAGCCTGTATTTCTCGAAGGACGGGCGACGGTATCGGTCCTTAGGCGACGAAGACATCACGTCTCCGGTGACATCAGATGCCTCAACCATCGAAGAAATCATCACCGAGCTGGAAACCACAAAGATTGCGGAACGCCAGGGCCGGGCCATGGATCACGAGTCTGAAGACGCTTTCGAGCGTCTGCGCGCTGACGGGTACATGTAGGCGATGGATGTGACGGATCCATCTGCCGAGACCTTGAAGGTCGCCATCGTTGGTCACGTGGACCACGGTAAATCCACGTTGGTGGGTCGGCTTTTGCACGATACCGGCAGCCTTCCCGATGGCAAGCTGGAATCAATCCAGGCAATCTGCGAGCGTCGCGGTGTTCCATTCGAATGGGCGTTTTTGATGGATGCTCTGCAAGCCGAACGGGACCAGGGGATCACCATCGACACCTCACAAATTTGGTTCAGCACGGCGCGCCGTCAATACGTCATCATCGATGCCCCGGGCCACAAAGAATTTTTGAAAAATATGATCACCGGCGCCGCGGCCGGGGATGCAGCATTGCTGATTATCGACGCCGACGAAGGGGTCAAAGAGCAATCCCGCCGCCACGGCTACCTGCTGCACCTGCTTGGGGTCCGCCAAGTGACCGTGGCCGTCAACAAAATGGATTTGGTGGCCTACGATCAAGGCCGGTTCGAAGCCATCGAAAAGGAATACAACGCCTACCTGTCAGAAATCGGCGTGACAGCCACCCACATCATTCCGGTTTCGGCGCGGGAAGGGGACAATGTGGCCACCCGGTCATCGGCCATGGAATGGTACGACGGGCCGACGGTCTTGGATGCCTTTGATCATTTCCAAGTGGTGACCCAGCCAGAAGGCCTACCCCTGCGCATGCCGGTCCAGGACGTGTATCGGTTTGATGATCGGCGGATCATCGCTGGCCGGATTGAATCCGGGATGCTCCGGGTTGGCGATACGGTGTTGTTTTCGCCATCGAATAAGACCGGAAAAATTCGGTCCATTGAAGCCTGGAATGCCAATCGGCCGCCTATGGAGGCACCCGCGGGGCACAGCATTGGCTTTACCCTAGAAGATCAAATTTTTGTCGAACGGGGCGAAGTTGTCAGCCACGAAGCCGATCCACCCATCGAAACCGACGTGTTTCGCGCCCGGATTTTTTGGCTGGGGGAAAGGGATTTGTCCCCAGGCAATCGGTACACCATAAAGCTGAACACCGCCGAGGCAGAAGTTCGGGTCCAATCTATTGAACATGTGATCGACACTGGCGATTTATCCACAGCACCTTCGGATCAGGTGGAACGCAACGGTGTAGCTGAGGTGGTCTTGCAATCAGACCGCATGCTCGCCATCGACGAATTTATCGATGTGCCGTCCAGTGGCCGGTTCGTGCTGTTGGACGGATATACCATCGCTGGCGGTGGCATCATTTCCATGGATGGCTACGCCGATCAGCGGCAACTCACCACCGTGCGCGCCAGCAATATCCAGCGTGTTGAGCATGCGATTTCGGCAGACGCTCGGGCCAGGCGGAATGGCCATGTGGGCGGCGTCCTGTGGCTAACCGGATTGTCCGGATCGGGCAAATCGACGTTGGCCGTGGCGCTAGAACGGCGGCTGTTTAATCTGGGATACCAAGTCTATGTGCTGGATGGCGACAACGTCCGTCACGGGTTAAACGCCGATTTGGGTTTTGCCCCAGAAGAGAGAGCGGAAAACATTCGCCGGGTCGGCGAAGTCGCGGCCCTGATGAGTCGGTCTGGGCTGGTGGTGATTACCGCGTTCATTTCCCCGTACCGATCCGACCGCGACCGCGCCCGCAGGGCGACCGGCGATCGATACCACGAGATCTATGTGAAGGCAGATCTGGCCACCTGCGAAACCCGGGACCCAAAGGGCCTGTACGCCAAGGCTCGGGCCGGCGAAATTGCAGAATTCACAGGGATTTCAGCACCCTACGAAGCTCCGGATCAGCCAGATTTGGAGGTCGACACCATGGTTTTGGACGTGGAAGCCAGTGTGGAAAGCATGGTGGAATACGTGCGCGGCCGGTTCGATTCCGGGACGACAAGTGACGTTACGGAAACCTCGAATGCCGGTGGGCGATAGGACCTGGGCTTACCTGACTTCCGTGGGATCTGGTGCCGCCCTTGCTAGGCAAGAAAAAGCGCTGCAAATCGATCAAAAAATTCTGGGGAGCCTAGAAAAATGAAATTCAAACACTACGCTGGAATTTTTGGCGCTCTTGTATTTCTCGCGGGCTGCGCAAGTTTTTACACCTCTCGAATTTCTGCTTCCGAAGTTTCCAGGATGCTTCAGTCTGCAAGCGACGCCTATCAGGCAGGGGATTACGAGACCGCAACTAGTTTTTGGTCTCCTTTGGCGATCCGAGGCAATGCGGCTGCACAATTTGCAATGGGGTACATGGTGGAGGAGGGCGAGGGCGTTCAGCAGGATTTCGGGACTGCCCTGCGTTGGTACGAACGTGCGGCAGACCAAGGGCACGCATTGGCTCAATACCATCAGGGAAAAATGTACCAGGGTGGATTGGGGGTTCCGGCTGACACCCTTCAAGCAGCCAAGTGGTACGTTCTTGCGGCCCGCCAGGGCGACCCAACCGCACAATTCAGCTTGGCAATTTTGTACATAAACGATCCCGCCGTCACATGCGCGGCGGTTGTGCCCAGGAATTGCGTGGCCTTGTTGGGCGAAACGCCAGATCTTTCCCTGGGCGCTATTTGGTACCGGCTTGCGGCAGAGCAAGGAATGTCAGAAGCTCAAAACAATCTGGGCGGCCTATACGGTGCAGGACTTGGCGTGCCCCAGGACACTATTCAAGCGTACGCTTGGTTCAGCGTTGCTGCTGACCAAGGCAATGCAGCGGCGGCAGAAAATAGGGAAATCGCGGCGGCCGGGATGTCGCCGGATTCCTTGATCGAGGCGCGGGCGTTGGCGGCTGACTACAACACTCTATATGTGGCGCCTAATCGGTAGTATCGGGGGGCCAGTGTCTCAAGAGTACCCGCGAGAGTGCGCCAACTCATCAATCACAGGGAACGAATGAAACGAAATTGGCCCGGAGCGAAGATTGCTCCGGGCCAATAACTTTAGATCAGGTCGTATGCGCGGCGTTCGCGCTTCGCGCTAAAGTATTTTTGGACAAAGAATGTGTCGAAGGTTCAACGGAACCCCAGCACACGCAATGTTTCTTTCGATTTCCAACCGTAGCGCGGCGCCCGCTGCTTGGTCCGCTAGCGCTTCCATATTTTGAATTGCATTTGCAGCATCAATCAGGTCCTGAGCATTCGGCCCACGGTTGCCAATCACTGGGTTTGCAATCGGGTCAATCCCAGCAAGACCGGTCCAAAGGTTGCCAGTGTCCGCGTCGACAAGGACTTCGATGGTGATGTCCACGTTAAGGGTGGTTGTGGCCGGTGCATCTGCCAACAACTGGGTGGCTGGTAATAGCGTCCCATCGCAGCCGATATCACCAATTCCGCCGGCACCCTGGGCCCCACAAAGAAACCCGCCCTGTGCCATAGCCGGTGCCGCGAAAAACGTGACCAGCAATGCTGCCCAACCCAATCTTTTAAACATCCGTGTCACTCCTAAAATCCGTGCCGCCGAAAACAATAATTCCGTGCCGCTGCCTCAAAGGCGTGGCTGCTATATTTAACGATATTTAGAATGGAACGGCAAGGCCCAGGAATGTGGCTTTAATGTCACTAACTCCCCTTCTGGTGTGGCTTGCAAGACGCTTCTAGTGACCCCCCACCATCTGACGATAAAGCGCGGAAACTTGGGCTGCGATTGGCGCCGGGAGAAAGGTCGCTGTGGCATACGAATGCCCCGCGGACGCCAGGATTCCCCCAAGATCTGGGTTACCCAGCACCTCCAAAGCCGCTGCAGCCATAGAGTCCGGGTCATCGGGCGGGACCAGGATGCCTGTTTTCCGGTCGTCGATAATTTCGGGATGGCCCCCGGAATTCACCGCCACCACCGGAGTTGACGCAGCCATGGCTTCGATCAGCGTGCGGCCAAATCCGTCGCCCACCCCCGGGGCCAATACCAAATCCATGGGAGCCAGCCATTGTTCGATCGGTGATCGGTGGCCAAGAAAATGAATTTGATCGGCGATCCCTAGGTCTTTGGCCAATTGCTCCGAGGCAGCCCGCTGCCCTCCACGGTCGTCGCCAATCATCAAAAAGGCAATGGGTTGGGCGGAATCCCTGGCAATTTTTTCTGCGGCACGGATAAACATATTGGGTCGTTTTTGCTGGGTCATGTTCCCCACATACCCGACCAATCGGCAATTCGGATCCAGCGCCAAATCTTGAACTAATTCGGGTTTTCGATCTCGAAGATCGGCCGACGCTGAAAAATCCAAAGGATTAAGGAAGATATCCACCTCAACGGATTTGGGCATCGTCCGGCGCACAGCCTCTGATACGCAAATCGATCGATTAGCGATCATGGCCAGCAGGTTCCACATGCGAGAGGGTGAAAGCAAAACGTGTTGGTGCCACAAAAATTTTGCACGACCCGCACGGGCAGCAGGTGCCCACGTCAGATGCATGCGCAAATCGTTTGTATGGACGATGTTGATGCCGTTGTTGCGAACGATCCCCGCCAATCGGCGCAGGGCACGTACTTGTGAAAATGCGATATGGGGAATTGACGGCCGGGCACCCGCGAAAACGGTCATTGGGACCAATTTGTATGGGATTTCAATGTGGTCCAAATATTCACAAAGGGGGCCGGGTTGGTGCACCACGACCACAGGCTCCACAAAATTGGGGTCGAAATTCTTGATCAGTAGTGCTGTCGCGATGTGGCTGCCGCCGACTGAATCACCGACAAATGGAAAACAAACTCGGATCGGCATCGGAGCCCTATGTCGCGCCCAAATTTCCAATTCGATCTTTTACGCGGCCTCGGAGATCTTGCCACCGACTGATTCGCCCGCGCGCCGCCGCACGACGCGCCATGTTCTGTGATACGTCGGAAATGGCAGTTTCGGGATCAATCCCAAATCTCTCAGTCAGGGCGCGCGCTACATTTGGTCGCGAAAAGATTGCCGCTGCATGGTCAACATATTCATAGGCCAAAGCCAAAAAGGCGGACTTCAACATTGCGTCGATTTCGTCGGGAGAATTGTCGGCCATTGTTTCTGGGTCGCGAAAAAAGACCACATCCCCGTGAATCATTTGGCCACGGGAATAAGGCGTTGGCCCTGGTGCCAAACGCGGATGCTTCACCTTGGTGCTTCGCCGCCAATGATGCAGTTCTTCGAAGCCCATCGGGATAAAATTGTACTGGCGCAAATGTTCCGCAATATCTCCGAAAAGTGGTTGGCCCTGGTAAATGGGGATGAAGGAGACCTCGGCTCTGATTGCCAAAAGAGAACCCCCAAGCAACTGGGCTCCGGACTTAAATACCTCGGCCTCAAATCCCTGAACATCGATTTTGAGAAATACGGCATTGGCAAAATCATGATCCTGGGCAACGTCATCAAGGGGCTGTGTTGCAAGGGGAACAGTGGCATCCAATTCGAAATAATCGCCGCGCGAAAATCGATCAGCAAGAGGTTTATCTGCGGTCAGCAGCGACGAACATCCGCGTTGCCTGTACAGATTCAGAACTTGGTTTTGTCCGGCAGGGCCCAAGGCCGTGGACAAATAGCGAAGGCTTCGCCACGGGTGGCCTCCCGTCGACGCCTGGGCGTTCAAACGCTCGCATTCCTCGACATCCGGTTCAAAGCCAACGGCATCAACCATTGGCGCAAGCGGAAGCAGATCCTCGGTAAATCCCAGCCGAGCTCCGACATCCAGGCAAGTCATGGGCAGCGATGTGAGGACCCGACCCAAGTCCGCCGATCCTGCAAACATTTGATTGGAACCCGTCATGCCAACGGAGGCCTGGAAAACCTAGTATTTAGTTGGGTCATGGCTATTCGGACACCGGTGTGTAGTCTTTCAAAAATTCGATTTGATCCAGCAGTGCAGGTGGAACCAGATCTATGACTGCATTGAACGCGTCGACGTCTTCGGGTGTCACCGTTGTTCTTGGCCGATTATGTTCTTCTGCGCGGTTCGTTGCTGCAAGCCCGTCCATCGACCGATGCTCGATTCCAAAAAACTCGAACAGCTCGGTGATTCGATTTGGGTCGGACAATTGGGAAGTCTCGATCGAAAAAATCCCATTTACCGAATGGTTGGCGACAAAGTCAGCAAATTTCAATTCTGTTTCAATCCACAGATACACATACAATTGAAATTCGGACAACGATTCCCAGCCCCTCAGCTGGAAAATGTTGCCATGGCGATCCGGACGCAAACTGATGCGGAATGGATCCTTGCCACGGTTGACGAAGCTTTTGGCATTCTGCAACGGATCCCTGGTCAACTTCACCAATTTTAGATCTGGGATCAGCTGATGGGTTTGCCGCCCATAGGTGCGAAGGAAGTACGGACCGGCCTCCAGATAATGCTTGAAGCCTCGTCGCTTAAATCGCTCCAAACGTTGCACGCGCCTGCGCGCAAGGTCCGCGAGCCTTGCGGTGTTTCCATGCTCGACCCATTCCAACGCCTGTCCCCGGCCCATCAGTTCGTCCGGTGCAAAAAATTTCCTTTGAAAACTTTGGCCAAAATACGCGACGCGGCTGGCGGGCCCAAGCCAGCCACGCTTGCGAAAAAACGGGCGGTGGCCAAGTTGACGCATTGGCAAATCGGGGGGCTCGTGCTCGCCAATACAATCAACACCAAGCCGGTTGAACGTGTCGACCAGGTTTTGAGACCCATTGCGGCCTAGCGTCGCCGTATAAATTACCTGCATTCCAATGTCCTGATCAAATCCGAGTCGATTGCTGTATGGGGTCCACCTTGACAATTGAAGGCTGGAGGCCCCCAATACTGTGAAGTTCCAACGCCTTCTGAAGCTATGTCAATTCCATCCAAGATTGCGCGCTACGTTGAGCGATTTGTTATGGGCCGCCGCGCCCATAAGTTTGTCATGCGCGAATGGCGCGAGCTTGGGGATTTAGGCCGCCTCGCCGACGCGATTGCCAGCACCCGCCACACCCAAAATCTTCAGCCACTTGTCATGGACCGTCCGATGGGTAAGCGCATTTTGGTTGTCGCCCCCCATGCCGACGACGAAATAATTGGCCCCGGGGGAACATTGATCAAGTCGTTGAATGACGGAGCGTCGGTTCATGTGGTGTATCTCACTGATGATGATACGCCGCCCGGAAAGGTGCGGCATGCAGAAGCGCTGGAGGTCGCGCAGAAGGTTGGTTACACCACAGAATTCCTACAATATCCATCGGATGATCTGCCGGTTTCCAGCGAAGCCGCAGCAATTCTTGCGACCTGCATCAACTTAGCTAAGCCAACAACGGTTTTTATCCCATTCATTTCTGACGACCACCAAGATCACCGAAAGGCCAGCCAGCTACTGTGGAAAGCAGAGGCTGATGGGGCACTAAAATGCGCACCTGAAGTTTGGGCGTATCAAGTCTATTCTGCCGTCATTCCCAATATCGTGGTTGATATCACGGACGTAATCCAGGAAAAATCTGCGGCGATTTCCGGGTGGAAAAATAGCGCCATGAAATCCCGAGACTGGGCCCACTTTTCTGCGGGTCTGAACGCCTATAATTCGCGGTTTTTGGCAAATGGAAGTGGGCGATTTGCCGAGGCATTCTTTGTCGTCCCCATTGCAGAGTACCTGGATTTATGCGGTGCCTACTTCTCGGAGTGACCAGTTAAGCGGGTAGTTCAGAGATTGATCGAAATCGTTTGCCTGGCTCTAGTCCCAATTTTTTGGAAATCCAGGCGGCCGGGACCACGCGGCCTCTCCACAAAGCTTCGGTGACGACCAGAGCTCCATCGCCGCAGGCAACCACCGGCCGGAATTCCTCATCAAGTCCCAACACCGTACCAGCCTTGCCGGGATTGGTGTTGTCCGCTGGTGTTAGGTTCCACACGCAAACCCGCTTGTCCCCATACCAGGCCATGCCCCCGGATTTTGGTCGCATTGCGTAGCAGATTCGTCGGATCTCGCTGGCTGGTAAGGACCAATCGATCTCTTGATATCCACTATGAAACGGCGCTTCATAAGTTGCAGAACTTTCATTTTGCGGCAATTTTTGCAGGGTTTCGGCGGCAACGTCGTCCACGACCTTGTTGGCCAAATCCACCATCAGATGGGAAACGCGAAGCTCCACATCTCCTGAAGTGTCGTTCTCGAAAACAGGGCATTCGGACTGGGCCAAAATATCTCCGGTATCGAATTCCGGGCTTAGGATATGGGCGGTCGCACCGGTATTGCGCTCGCCCAGTTTTACCACCCACCGTGCGGGGGTCCCACCTCGGTGTTTTGGTAGCAGGCTGGGGTGAAGATTGACGGCGGCTTTGTTGGCAACGGCAATGATGTTGGGTGGAATTAGCCGGTGAAACCCAGCCACCAAAATTAAATCCGGGCCCAGGCGGCGAAGAAAATTTTCGAAATCGGGACTGAGAATATCGCGGGAGTCAAGAACCGGAACCCCTACCTGGCGCGCGACCTCAGTGGGTCGCTCCAGTTCATCGAAGACCTCTCGGTGATTAAAATTTTCTCTTGGATCGATCCCAAGCGTTCGCGCCAATCGGCTTGCACCGCGCCCTATGCGGCGACTCCAAGGCCCCAGGCCGCGACTGCAAACACCCACAATATGTCCATTTCGCTCCATCAACGAGCGTAAGACCATCGTCGCGTATCCGCTGTTTCCAAAAACGAAAATCCGAGGGCCTGAATGGGTTCCTGGGTGCAGTTGCACCGGAGGCGCGCGGCCCAAGACCAGTGCCTTGTTCTCCGCCTCACCAATTTGGCGCACAGGCCCAATGCGCCTCAATGAAAGGTCAAAGCATCTCTCAAAACCCGCGCCTAAAATGCCTCGCACGGACGCCACGTTTTCTTCATCGGTGCAAATGTAGCAATCAATGGCGCCTGCATGGGCGGCAAGCCCAAGCGCCTGGTGAAGCCCCGCGCGGTAAAGGCCTCGACGTTGGTGCGAGGCAACGGTGGCGCAATCCCAAACATAGGCCTGTCCGGGATTCAATCGAATGCTCATACCGTCGCGGAAGGGTACCTCCATTGGCTCTGTTTCGGCGATGGATATCCAAATGAACGATACGACCTCCCCTGACGGCGTTGTAAACCCGTAGCAATGGTGGTTGCTTTGCAATCTTGGCCGCATGCGCAAAGCACGGTCCCGGATGGAGAAAATTGATTGTTCCAGGACGGCCGGATCGGTGAGGCGAGAAAACTTGTACCCAGCTGGGACAGAGCTCCCATCGGCTGCTTTGGCGACGGTCCGGAAGAATAGCGGGTTGGACCCAGACCAAACCCTGCGGCTAATTAGGGGCATCGAAAGTATCCTTTCCTGGCGTAGGGGTCACAAACCATCAGGGCAAATTCTCGCCGACAAATTCGTTTGGTCATCAAGCCATCCGGCTTGGATTAAAATTTGATTGCTCCAGCATGTCGGCTGCTCGGGCTGCTGCGTGGCCGTTGCCAGCGTCAAAAAATTCGTGGATCAAATCTGCCCGAGCCGCAGCTCGGTCAAGCCATTTAGCTTCGATTTTCTCAATTGGCTGTGAAAGAAAATCTCGCAATTCGTCCCAAAAATTGTCCGCCTCTGAATCGAACAAGAAAACGCCCTTGTCCATCGCCTCTCTGGCACTTGGGCTAAGGGGTCGTCCTGGGAAAAGAACATAGACCAGCGGTCGGTTGGACATCAGGCACAGGGAAACCGTGGAAGAAGTGCGCGAAGTAATAAGCACGCGGCTGTTGCGCAGCATGTACCGTAAATCGCGACTTTCTGTGAATGCATGTATTTGTTTTGCGGTTGAGGCCCGGTCAACTACCGGGTCGGGACCATCATATCGGCATCCAGGATAGGGTTTATACAATACCCGATGAGGCAACTGACCTAAAACCTTGTCTATCATCTTGATCTCGAATTTTGATTGGTCGAGATCTCGCATGCCTCTGTTCAGCATCGTAAAATTTCCGATATGTCCCATCGTTCCAATATACCAAATTGGTGGAGCACTTGAATCGTCGGGAGGCAAGGTTCCTGCCCGACGAAAATCTTGTTCAATGCCGGCGGCGATTGCTCGACCCGATCCCAACTCGCTGGAGTTGGTAATGCGTGCGGCTTCCTCGGTGTGGGTAAAAAAGATGTTGGCGGACGTCGTTTCAAACCAGATTTCATCGCGATCTCCGACCAATCCGATTTCACGGGAAACCCCATGCTGGAAGGAGGCCACCGGCAATCCATATTCACTGGCTACTTGATGCAGGCTGATTGCTTCGGCTGGATAGACGCGGTTGGCAAAAATTGCGCGAGGGCGATCTCCGTCAAGGCTCGCGAAAGTCTTTCGCCACCCATCAAGTGTACTGTCATACCGGGACACGTAGTCTGCAATCTCGGTCATCAAATGGTCAGTGGCCGGACCAATTGCTTCTGGCAGTAACCATTTTTCGAACTGTTTGGAAATTTTGGGGGGAAGCCGACCTAGAAATTCTGCTGCTTTGTCGGTCAGGGTGTGACCGGGCTCTAATTGCGGAACACCCAGCCGACGCAACCCGTAGCCACGCTTCGCAAATTCAAATGCCGTTTCTTTCAACAAGGAATTCTCGTCAAGTATCAGAATTGTCCCCTTGGACGATCGAAATGGGATCCGATTCCATAGCCACAGGGCTCCCCGGTACCCTCTGCTCGCCCATGTTGACATATGAAGACGTTCCAAGAATGGGGCGGAATGCGCCACCACTGGAGTGGGAAAATCCAAGGCGGATTCTGGCAGTTGAATTTCCCTAAATTTTGAACTGACTTTCAGAATGCCCAAAACCGCTGGGGTCAACAGTGCTTGTTTAAATGAATCAGAGATATCGTAGGAAAGGACGGCCACCGGCCTGTGGAAATCGCTTTCTTGCAGCGCCATAATTTTAAAAATGGGCGTCTGAAAGCGGCTCGCCCGGTGTGCCGCCAAAAGCGCTAACTGTGAGGATCCTGTCTCTTCTAGCAATTCCAGGTAAAAAGATTTCGCCCACTCCGTAGTCTCTTCGAAAATTTGTTTCAAGCGCGCTGGATGAAACTCTTTATCCGATGCCACGGCCCCCAAATCAGGGTCCAGCAACAAATTTGGCGATGACGTTCTAATTTCTGCGTCTCGGGACAGGCCCATTGCCCAGGCGGCTTCTAACCCCGATCGTGAATCCGCGTAAACGACTTCGATGTCGCCCAAAGCCACTTTTTCGCCCGATATCCTGGGTGATTGTGGGATTTCTCGGCTCAAATCACACGCCCCTTCATGCCACGCCGCTGACTGACCCACCGTTGTCCCCACAACGGCGCTGCATCGTAAACGCGATGTTGAAGGCTAGGGCTAGGGGATGTTGGTGCTGCTTGGGACTTTTGGTTGGGCGAAGATTCCGGGCGGGTCGGATCTTTGTAGTGGTAATAGTGCAATTCGGTGGCCTCGCCGCCGTATCGGCGCTTGAATTTAAACGTCCCGCTGTCCGGAGTGGATTCGCCCAAATCAGCCTTTGCGGCTCCGGCGGCGATGGCAGTTCGAATAACTTCCCATTCCATGGCCGGCGTTGGAGCGAACGCTGAACTGGCATTTGGATCGGCAGCCTGAAAGGTACAGTGATGGATGGTGCCGGTCCGCAGCACCACGGTGCCGCCAAGGACCCTTCCGTCCACCAACGCCGCCAAGAATGCTGCTCTGTCTCCCAATTGGGAAAGGATGTTCGTAAAAAATTTTCTTGGAAGCCCTGGCAGGCCTTTGCGCGCCATCAGATCTGCGTACACCCGGTGGAAGTTGGGAAGATGTTCCGCACCCCATTCAAGGGTCAGTCCCGCCTTTTGGCCTTTACGAATGTTATTGCGAACGTTCGGCCGCAAGGCCATCCAGGCAGTCTCTTCGCCCGCGTGAATATCGGCAATCATGGTGTTGCGAACCTCATGTTGCCACTCTTCGACTGGTTCAGAAAGTGCCCGATAGCCCGTGCAAACTACCAACTTGGTGCAGCCTTGGTGCATCGCAATATCAGAGGCTGCCCCCAATAAATCTGCTTCAGCTTCGTGGCCATCCGCCACCAAGCCAAATCGTAAACCGAACAGTGCGTCCGACGGTTTTGACCGCCCCCGATACAGGGGGAGAACGCCGCGAATCTGACCGCTGCTGTCTTCGGCAATCAGCCAGAAGCAGCGCAGCCCGAAAGAGGCCTCGATTATTGATTTCCACTCGAAATCAGCAAAGGGCGGTTGATCAGGCTGGGTGCGGACAAATTCGTTCCACGAATCCCGATCGGTGCTAACTGCTTCCCGGACGCGAAGCGCGTCGTCGGCAACTCCGAATTGTGTTATTGGCTAATCCCATCAAGGATTTCCGCGGCCACTAGAGCGTGGCCGACGAGGCTGTAATGAGACCCCCCATTTTTCTGAAAGAGACTGATAGGATCGGAAAAATTTTGGAATGATTGTGTAAGATCGATGATTGGCAGCTGTTGAGCTGCAGCAGTGCGCAAAATACCGGCTCTGTTAGGAAGTTCGCGGGACGTTGCATCACGTGGCGTTGGTAGATAAACGAAATACATTTTTCCACCCCAGGCGGTTACCTCGCTATTGGCCATTGCTAGAACTTCCCCCAAAAGTCCGAAATTTGGTCGGGTCGCTGCGCCTCTGTCGATGCCAATTAAATTCCGGAGATCATACAACGTCAGCATGCGGCGGACCGCCTCGCGGTAGTCAATTGTGCGGCCACCTGCAATGGCGGTGTCAAGCGCATCAATGGAAAAGTCCACCAACGCTTTGTCGATCTGGGGCTGCAAATCCTTCAATCCCTGCGAATGACCGAGATCAAGATATGCACTCAGCACCGGCGTGTTGAGTTCGCGATCCAAATCGGTGATGTCGTTGGCACCGGTAAACAGCCACAGTACTATTTTAGGCTTCATCGGTGCCAAGTACTCCCGCAATGCGGCGAGGTCGGCGATCGGGCCATTTCCGGCGGCGCCAACGTTGATTAACCCGGGAATCGAGGAGCGGGTTAGCCCCATGAATGATTGGCTGGTGGGAACGCACCACCCCTGGGTATTGGAATCTCCCACAGCTCCCACGGGAACGGATGACGCCGACCAAACTTCGGATGGGTTGGGGAAACCAAACAGGTCTGACTCAAAAATCTCCCATTCCAAATTTCCGTTCCGGCACATCACTATCGTCGCCTGGGATATCCCGGTAAGGGGCAGCACTTCCTCTCCATCGATCGAAATTGCTGACCGCATGGATCCTAGTCCGCTCCGCTCCACAAGGCCCTTGGGGAACAGGTTCACATGGGCGTTTCTGCCTTGGCTGCGCAGGTCAACGATGTAATCCGCTTTGGAATTGGTAATTTCGGGAGTGCCCCATATTACTTCGACACTTGATAGCAAGATGGCCTCGCCTGCAAAAAGGGCCGCAGCCAGTGCCGCCAAGGACATGGTTATGGTCGGAAGCCAAACGGGCAGCCAAATACGGGCGCCCAGTAACAGGATCAACACTGAAACAGGACCTCCGACGAACAACAGCCTCAGCGCGATGGAGTCGAAAAACGCGCCGCCCTGGATCAACACAAACACGGTCACGGCGATGACTGCCACGACCGCCAGTCCCCAAATAGATGAGAAGAACCGATTCATTTCAAATGCCTCGCAGGTTCAATAATTCTTGATGATCCGGAAATCATTCGGGCTTTCTTCCAATCACATCGAAAAGGGTGCCTTCTCGGGCAATAGACGTTAGCCAAGAAAGCTGTGTCACAATTCGTTGGTATTTTGACCCGGGTAGGGATTTGTCGAACATTCCCGGCAAATCTTCGCCATTCGTTCCCATGATCGCCGGTCGACAGTTGCGGTATTCGATGCCGCCTTCCTTGAACCAATCCATGACCTCGTCGATGGAATGCCATGTTTCATGGGGGTTGAAATACTGATCCTTGACCCAAATATCGGCCTTCCGAGCATCGCGAAAGTGGTTACGCACGACGTAATCAATATTGCTTCCCAAAACGTTGATAAATTTTGATCGGACCCATGTGGGAATTCGCGAAATCGAGTTGTAAAGACCAACCACAACGATCCCACCAGGCTTTACCTTTTTAATGATTTGCATAAAAGCCCGGCGGGCATCAAAGGTGTGGTGAAGCACCCCATGGGAAATGACCACATCCATGGACTCGTCCTTGACGGCCAAGGAAAAAATATTCATTTGGGCAAAGCTGCTGCGCGCCAATTGATTGCGCTGCTTGTGCTCCACGGCAAGGCCCAGGCTTCCCAATGACATATCGATCCCCAGGACCTGATTATTGTTTAGCTGAAGAAAATGAGAAAGCTGCCCGGTCCCACATCCGCATTCTAAAATCAGTTTTTTTGATCCAATTGCCCGAAGAAGATCTTTTGAAAATTGGCTGGAATATCCCAAATTCACAAGGTCGCCGAACTCCTGAAGTCCGTCGTAATTTGGAAAGGGATATTCTTCATAAAACGATTTGATGCGTGTTGTTACATCCGTTTGATCGGCATTCGGGTCGGTTGGAGCGAACAAGGAAGGGACCCCGTTGGCATCCATAAATGTCTCTCCGGTTTGGACGCATTGCAAGCCACCATCGATCAATTCTAGATCCGTATCATTTCCTGCACCGGGGGCTTTCAACGCCGGGAGAATCTTATCTGAAATTGGGGGTTGTGTTACCATTGCTCAGCTTTATGTAGGACCGAATTGCCAATCACCAGGACGTCCATTTCCGTTCCCAGGAAACAATTAAAGGAGTCCTGGGGCGTGCACACGATAGGCTCGTCGCGAATGTTGAAGCTGGTGTTGACCAACACTGGGCAGCCAGTTTTGGCATAGAACGCATCAATAAGCTTATGAAAACGCGGATTGGCTTCACCGTCGACGGTCTGAACACGGGCGGAATAATCCACATGTGTTACGGCCGGGATGTCGCTGCGAATAGCGTTAAGCTTAGCGATGCCTTTTAAATCTTCGCCGTTCACTTGGTCTGCGATCCTTCGATCTTCCTGAACACCAGCGACCAGCAACATGTACGGGCTGTCTTCGTCCAGTTCGAAATATTCGCTAACTTTGTCGCGTAAAATAGCCGGGGCAAAAGGGCGAAAGCTTTCCCGGTATTTTATTTTCATATTCAACATCCGTTGCATGTTCGAGGATCTTGGGTCGCCGAGGATCGATCTGTTTCCAAGGGCCCGCGGGCCAAATTCCATTCGCCCCTGGTGCCACCCAACAATTTTCTCATCGGCCAACGCGGTGGCCACGGTGTCGAACAAATCGCGGTCATCTAAATCATGGTACACCGCACCTGCTGCATTCAGGGCCTGGTGAATATCTGACTGTGAATACTCCGGGCCCAGCAGTGCTCCATCCATCGTATCACCAGGGGGCTTTGTGGCGTGTTCCCTTTCGGTATGAATCGCATCGACGGCCAAGGCCACACCCAGTGCGCCGCCGGCATCGCCGGCCGCTGGTTGGATCCAAACATTTTCAAACGGGCCGTCGCGAACAATGCGGCCGTTCGCCACACAGTTCAAAGCGACGCCACCGGCCATACACAGATTTTTTGATCCGGTTTCTTTGTGCAAGGTTTCGCACAGGCGCAAAACTATTTTTTCGGTCACAACTTGGACGGACCGCGCCAGATCCATGTCCCGCTGGTCCAGGGCGGCGCCGGGCTTCCTGGGTGGGGCACCGAACAACCGGTCGAACCGATCGTTGGTCATGGTCAGGCCGATGCAATAATCAAAATATTGCATGTCCAAGTGGAACGACCCATCCGCTTTCAAATCGATCAAATTTTCAAGGATCATGTCGGCGTATTTTGGCTCCCCATAGGGTGCCAAGCCCATGATTTTGTATTCACCTTCGTTGACCTTGAAACCCAGATAGTACGTGAAGGCGGAATACAAAAGCCCCAAGGAATGCGGAAACTTGATCTCTTTCAGCAACTGTAAGGATTGACCATTGCCGTGGCCGAGAGTTGACGTTGCCCATTCTCCAACCCCGTCCATCACCAAGACAGCTGCTTCATCAAAGGGGGAGGGATAAAAGGCGCTCGCTGCATGGGAATGGTGGTGATATCCGAAAAGCAACTTGTCCTTTGGGATTTCTCCACGATCAAGACTAGTCAATCGCTTATGAATGTCGCTGGCCAGGAACAGCTTTTCCTTGATCCAAATCGGCATCGCCTTCACCAGCGATTTCAACCCTTTGGGGGCGAACGCCAAATACGTTTCAAGGAGCCGATCAAAGGTCAGAAGCGGTTTGTCGTAGAACGCCACAAAGTCGATTTGATCCAAGGAAATTTCGCCAGCATCCAGGCAATATTCGATCGCATTCTTTGGGAAATCTGGATCCCCTTTGATACGGGTAAATCGTTCTTCCTGGGCGGCCGCGAGGACCTTACCGTCGCGGACCAAGGCTGCGGCGCTGTCGTGGTACAGCGCGGAAATTCCTAAAATATTCAATGTCTGAATTCGCTATCCAAGACTACTTAGAAAATCGCATAGATCAGCGGTGCTACAGCCGAATTCTGGGCGAGAACCAGAATCCCACCAAAAACGATCAGGAAAATGACCAGGGGAACAAGCCAGAATTTCTTTGAAACAATGGCGTGACGCCCCAGTTGGCGCAAAAGCGAAAGCATGGCCTGTGTCCTTACCTGTGGGCCCTAAAACCAGTCGTGGAGAGTTTTGGCGTCGGATTGGCGTTCAACCGGTGTCAAATAGGTTTCTGCTTGCGGATCGAATTTCCGGGCCATGGAATCCCGTGCTAATCGCAACATCCAGCCCACGGGCGTCAGCACGGCGTACAGGATCGCGCCCAAAATGATGTAATTGGTGACAGCACCGATTCGCATGGCAATTTGCCCCCAAACACGGTTCAGGGGCAACAGAACTGCCGGGGCAACCAAGGCCGTCAACGCAAGGGTCCCCGACGTCCACAAGGTCCAACGGATGATGTGGCCAGAAAACGCCCACACCACGCCGGTCAGAATGACCAATGCAGTTGCGATCAGCAGCCCAAATCGGCGGTCAGAAAGGCGATGGGGAGTCATTCAGGAGGGCCAAAAAATTATGAAATAGCGTTCGTGAAGCGGATCGACCGCCAGGGGCAATCTTTCCAGGCGGAACATACCGCCGTTAAGGCCAGCGGAAAACCCAAGATGACGATCCATGATCACTAGCTTGCGGCATGTGATTGGGGGCTTGGCTTGGCGGGTGTGTTTTTGCGCACCAAAGTGGCAACACCACGGTCGAGGGTATAAAGGGTGTCGGCGATTTCAGTAAGCGCCTCCTGGTGAGAAATGGCGAGGATAGCCGTATCGGTGGACAACCGTTTCACCGCTTTGCAAATGGAGGCTTCGGTTTCCGGATCCAACGCGGTGGTTGCCTCATCGAGGATGAGAAGTCTTGGATGTCGAACCAGGGCTCGGGCGATAGCTATCCTTTGCCGCTGCCCTCCTGAAATTCGCGTGCCGCGTTCCCCGGCAATCGTGTCCATTCCGTCAGGAAGCGATGAAACAAATTCCCAAGCGCCGGCGACTTTCAAAGCCCGTTCGGCATCCTCCCTAGACAATTCAGGATCGGTCAACGTGACATTAGTCAGGATGCTTTCATGCAGAAGGGATAGTTCCTGAGGAACGTAGCCAATTTGACTTCTCCATTGGGCGAGATCCATTTCGCCAAGAGATTTCCCGTCGATGAGAATTTTTCCCTGGTCTGGGGTCAGTAATCCCGTGACCAAATCAGCCAACGTCGTTTTTCCGGATCCTGAGGTGCCGCGAATCGTAGTGATTGTTCCGAATGGTATTTCAAAACTGACCCCGTCAAGGACGATGTGCTCGCCGTACGAAAAGCGCACATCCTCGATCGTGATGCTGTCGGAAAATCTTGGAGCAAGACCCCCAGTGATCCGTTCTTGGGCGTGTCGGGCCTGATCGATTTTGTCTTGGATGTTGGCATAAAACTGCTGGTTTGATGCCATTGCTTGGAACGTCAATTGGACAGCCGCCGCCTTGGAAACTGTCCGGTAAAATATTACCGCCATTGCAAAAACGATTGTTGTCTCCAAAGTCAAAACAGAGAGCGCGACAAACAAGCCCAAACTTAGAAAAATTGCAATGATTGGCTCCTGCAAATTCCGCATCGCCTCGGCACTAATTATCTGGCGGCGCAGAGCAAGATTTAGGCTGTTGGCCTGGCGCTCCAGCAGGGGAAGAAGACGGCCTTCCCATCCCATCGCTTTTAGCGGCTTAATTCCTGACAGCGCGTCCGTCAGGCGAACCACCATTGTTTCGAAGTGGATTGCCTGAGCATCGCCGGCTCGCCGCGCTATTCTTACCAAAAATCGCATGGACGAAAACATCACGGCCCCAACAACGACTGCGGCCACTGTGATCTGCCAAGACATCATCAGTGAAATTCCGATATAGATCAGCGATTGAAACGCCGCAGACGACATTTTGTAAGCTGCCGAATACAGCTGGCCCGATCGCATGGATTCAATCGTAACTGCGTTGGAAAACGTGCCAACGGGTCGGTTCACATAGTAAATCCAATTCGCCGACATGACGGATCTGATCAAATCCAGGCGCAAATTTGTGGCGATCCGCGCGACGGTGTACCCAACATGACGCATCGCAAGCAGGGTAAGCGACGCTTTCAATATTATTCCCAGTAAAAAGACAACAAGCAGAGCGCCGACAGTCGGTGAAGCACCAAAAACCCCAAGCCCGCTGCTGACAAACTTCTCAAGTTTGGAATCACCAAGGCCGCCATCGCTTGCGACCGAAATGATTGGTAGCACGGTAGCGAACCCCATTCCTTCTGCTATCCCAGCCAAAACAAGAAGAAAAACAATGATCCCGGTTCGGATGGGGTCCTCTCGAATCGCTTTTCGGAGGAATACAATGCCGCTGCTACCGAGGTGGGGATCGGAATTTTTAGGTTGTCCGGTCATGCAACGTTCCCATCTGGCCAAATGCGAATCGGATCCACATAGGCCGCGATAAGATCCTTCAATTTAGGCTGATCATCGAGAAATTGAATAATGCTTGCTGCGGGGATCAATGGGGCTTGATCCTTGAATTCTTTGAACACAGCGCGGCACACCACTAAATCTTCGGGGTTGTCGACCGTCAGGCGGATATCCAACCGATCAAGCTCGGGGTCTGGCCTAATAACTTTCACGCGGAAATCATCCATATGCTCCCGAGCATACAACGAGCAATATTCACTGCGATGCCGATCATCCCCCTGTTCGTGGCATTTCATCAGCGCATCCATGGAATAGATTTCGAAGTTGATCCCTTCGGGTGCCCCGTCTGTGACGGTGATGTCATTCTTGTTTTCGACATGTTCTGCCCACGCAAAATCAACCCTTTCGAACCAAAGAAACGGACATTCAGTGGTGATTCGGAATACATCGGTGGCACCGGCTGCGCGCCCACACTGGATCAGTCGCATTAAGACGTCCCGTTGGTCACCAAATATGTGGGCAATTCCGCGGGTGTCGGCAATGTCGGCGAACACCGCATTTTCTTTGCCTTCAGAAATACCCAATACGGAAGTTTCGATGCATGAAATTTGATCAATGGTATCCAAAATCTGATCCAAAATCGTGACCTCGCCACCAAGCCGTTGAAGTGGCTTTCCGTACAGGCGCGCGCCCCCGGCCCGACAGGCCAATGCCGCCACTAGCTTCCTCATTCAAAATCCCCCGGCTGGAACGCTTCGCCGGCCCGATGGTTGTTGGCAAGGCGCTGACCGATGATCTGTGCTGGGTCATGAAGACCAGAACCCGGAGCGATACGCGGTGTTCTTATCAATTTGATGTCGGAGTCGGAGATGACGTCTCCGGCCACAAGGTCTCTCGCGGCCAAGACCTTTTTCATGGCTTTGTCGCGGTAAGTCTTTTCCTCGTCGGAAAGGGAAAGGTCGGCGGCACCGAACGCGCCGGAAAGGCGGTGCATTGCCTGCACGTAGTTCGCGAACTCATCTGGTTCTAAGGCTGAAACAAAATCTTCGACTTCTAAAAATCGACTAAGGGTGATGTGTTTCTCAATCCAATGGACGCCAAGTGCCATCGCCATTGCTGACACGTGGACGCGATCTTCGGACTCACCTGCTGTGTGATCTAGATATCCCAATTCAATATCCGGAAACCGTTTCCGCAGAACGGGAATTTTGGCCAATCCACTTTTTTCGATCGGGGTGGGCTCCGCCTGAAAGCCGTACAGAAGAACAAGTTGACTGGCGCTTCCCCAGCTGGAAATCTCATCAACTAAATTGGTGATTTCGTCCTCGGTGGCGCCACCGGCAGAGACAAAAACAGTCTGGGCTATTTCAAAGGATCGCTTGATCAACGGGCGATTGAAGAAATCCGTGGAATGGATCTTGATCCAGTTCGGCTTCAGGATTTCAGCGACTTCCAGACTTTGCCCGCCAAAAATTTCCGCCACAAATGGGATGGATTTTTCGTCCGCAGAATTTTTTACCGCCGCCCAATTTTCGGTGGGCATTTCCAGGGACCTGAAAATCTCATAGTGCACATGGCCGGGCTCGCAAATATCGTCGGCATAGACAATCTGGAACTTCACCGCGTCGGCGTTTGCTTTTGCCGCGGCGCTGACATAGGTCATGCAGTACTCGATTTTGCCTTCGTACCCTTGGGCGGCCTCGGCCATGATTCGAATGGTCATGAATTCAACTTGGGTTTTGGCCACTGGCTGGGATCAAGCAGAAAATCCGACGTTTCGGCATATGACGGCCACTCAAGGGACACATCGAAGTTGCCCTGGGCAGCGGCAGCGACTTGGTCAAATTCCGCCACAGATGTAACGCCCACAACGGCATGATCGACTTCGCTCAATTGGGAAATAAACCCAACGGCGGCTTCTACCTCGGTCATTCCGATCACTCCATGGTCCTTGTGGAAGCGCGCTAAGGCTGGCTCCAGCGGTATCAGATGATCTGGCAGATCATTTTTCAGTTTCATCAGCAAGAGCCCCTGTAAGAATATCGAGCGCGCATGAAATTCGATCCCCAATTCCTTTAGCCGATTGAGCTGTCCGTTGATCACTAGGCGCTGGTCAAAAATGTTGACGGGTGCCTGCACAACTTGGATCGGAAATTTTGGTACCAAGCGATCAATATGCTCTGCCGAATATACGGAAACACCGATCTTGCGAACGATTCCTTGGTCACGCAAAGAGCCAAGGCGGTCGAACACAGCCTGACCCAAGTCAGAAAAAAGTTCGTCAGCAAGATGAACAAGGATCCCATAGATTTTGTCGGACTTCAGTCTAGTCAGAGAATTAATCAGGGTTTCTTCGACCAGATCTGCTGCCATGGGCGGCGAGGAGGCCGCAGCGAAACTTGGCGTTTTCGTGACAATGTTAAAAGAATGATCGGTGGGGAGTATTTTGCCCAGAACCTCTTCGGATTCCCCATACGTGGGGGCCGTATCGATAACACTCACGCCAGCCTTGATCGCTTGTCCGACAATTTTTTCTGCTTCGGCGGGGAGGCATTTTCCATGGCTGTTGGAAATCCCATAATCCAGTCCGAATTGAACAGTGCCAAGGGCCAACTGCATTGTGGATTATTGATCGGGGAGCAGCGAACCGAATTTCGACTGCTTCAAAATATTTGCTGCACGGGCACCGGCCCGGCCACCCCCAATATCAAAAAAATTCTCGATCAATTCTCCACGGGCCCCAGCGCGCTCGCTCCACTGAGCCTCAATGTCTTTGATCGGTTGGGATAAAAATTCCCTCAATTCGTCAAACGCTCCCGGCTCTCTGGTATCGAATACGAAAATTCCCTTCGCCATTGCCTCATGGGCCGCGGGGCTAAGGGGTCGACCGGGGACCACAAGGTATACCACCGGCTTTCCAGACATGACGCACATGGCAGTGGTGGACGACGTGCGGGCGGTGACCAAGATTTTGCTATTCGGGATCATGTACCGAAGATCACCGGCTTCGTCATACACTTCGATGTTTGGGGCTTGGCGCGCATGGGCCATGACCGGGTCACGATCTGGATACCGGCTGGACGGGTAGGGTTTATGCAAGACCCGGTGTGGCAGTTTCGCTAGTACGTCATCAATGACGCGAACCTCGAATTTTGTTTGGTCCAGATCGCGCATACCGCGGTTCACCATCTGCAGGTTGCCGATGTGGAGCATGGTTGAAATGTACCAAATCGGAGGTGCAGACATGTTCGTGGGTTTCTGCCGTCCGGCTCGGCGATACTCTTGTTCCAATCCAACGGGAATCGATTTGCCCGCTCCGATTCCACTGGAGTTTGTGATTTTTGCGGCCTCGTCCGTGTGCGTGAAAAAGATATCAGCCGACGTGGTCTCAAACCAAACTTCGTCCCGATCACCCACCAATCCCAATTCTCGGGCTACCCCGTGTTGGAAACAGATCACCGGAATATTTTGTTCTTTTGCCGCAACACACAACGCTGCTGCCTGAGGACTGTTAACAAGATTGACCATCAAAAACCGAGGTTCATATTTTTTTAGGGCCGCCAAAGTTTTTTGCCAATGTTCCAGGGCAACGTCAAATTGCGAGACGCAGCTATCGATGTCTGACAGCAAATACTCTACCGCCGGCCCGACTGCGGAGGGTGTGAGCCAGGTTGCAAATTTTTCCGCTATTTTGGGGCCAAGCCAATTCATTCGGACCGAAACCGTTTTTGACGGCGGTGGATTTGGATCAAGGATTGGGGCCTGCAATCTCCGCAATCCGTATCCGACCTTCACGAATTCGTAGGCCGTCTCTTTGATCAAGGAATTTTCACCGAACACCAACACCGTTCCGCGGGGCGATCCGGCGGGGACCTTTTCCCAGAAGGTAACAGCCACCCGATACACTTTTGCTGCCCAGGACGCGACTTTTAGGCGATCCCGAACGCTGGGCGGCGGACCCAATAATGGTCGGTCAAACGATAGTACATTTTCGGGAAGCCTAAATTCGCGAAAACCGGTAGCCCCTTCAAGAACTCTGGCCAGGGGTGTTGTCAGAATTCTGCGAGGCAACAATGTATCAACATCGTATGTCAAGACAGCCACTGGTCGATTAAAATCGTCTTCGGTCAGAGTCGTGATCTTAAAAATCTGAGTCTGGAATCTGGAAATGCGGCGCGCTGCGACTAAAGCTGAGGCTGCCAAATCCGGGTTTGCCTCCATTTCCTGATACAGCGCCTTCGCCCACGCGATTACCTCGCTGTAAAATTCGCCTAGTCGTTCAGGGGGGAATTTCACGTCCGTTGCGGTCACATCGATTTCGGGGTCCATCAGTAGCCCCGGTGATGATGTTCTAACTTCGGCTTCCCGCGAAAGACCTTTGGCCCAAGCGGCCTCCAAGGCAGATCGAGAGTCGGCGTAGACAACTTCGATATCTGCCCATGACTCCGCTTCGGGCAAAGGCAAAGTTGCCGCACCATTGGTCGTGGGTGGGTTCATAGATTTGGAGAGTTACCTTTGGCTACCCTAGCTCGCGATGAATTTTTCATCAGGTTGCTGGGTCTCCAACCGGGTTTTCGCCTCTGCCCCCAAGCGAGTCATGCGCTCGTCGCTTGATTTGGCGCGCTGATTCATTGTGATTGGGTCGTTGTCTTTTTCTCGTGACAGAACATACCCGACTGGATTGTACCGGACGCTTTCATCATTCAATGACGCCATGGCCAGGCGCCCCGCGGCGAGCTTAGCACCTGCGGCGACGGCATCCGCCATCCCTTGGAGCACTTCAGCTTCATTGATTAGCTTGTCTTCGTAAATCAAACCGATAATTGGTTTCATCATCACAGTGTGGTGGCGAATAAAGGACGTCATCAGGCGGATGTCCAAATTCTCGTTTGCCCCAACTTCTTCGATTACCAACGGTGCGACCAGGCGATCTGTGAACACATAGTCCCCGCGCCGCAAATACCGCGATCGCTCCATAAATTCCTGATACGCCGTCTCCAGGCCTTGACGATCTACGGGTGAAAAAACCGCAGGCACAATGACGTCTCCGGACAACAAATCCTGATGTGCGGCAACGACACCGTCCGATTTGCGCTTGATGATGCAACGGTATTCCTGGTCCGGGCCCACATGGATCGGGCAAATGTCGCACGCCAAACAGGGCCGAATTGGTTGAGACAAAAGATCGCATTGGATGATGTCGGCGTTTGGTTTGGCGCTGTCCAAAAGTGGCTGCATCCATTTTCCAAGTTGGCCTCCACTGTCCTGGAGAGACCAAAAATTTAGGATCGGCTTGTCCCGCAGCCGCACTTCTTCCGCTGATTTCATTTGCTTTGCAACGCGGGCAATGCGACGCCCGGTGCCCAGGCTTGTGTCAATGCCATACTTGTCGGCGACTACCGTTCCGATGTCGCCAGCATGGGCGGTCCCGCCATATTGGGAGGTCGTTTCGGAATCGTTGCCGACCGCCAGGGCTCCCAAATTCAAGAAGTCCAACATCTGGTAAATCAGGGTGGTTTCCTGGCCGCCGTTACGCTTGGCGCCAACGGCCAATCCGGCATAGATTTTTGCCTTCATTGCCTCGCGTAATTCCGGGTCACCGCGAAGGAGTTCAATGAAATTTTGGCTAAGGGAGCTGCGGTCGCCGAAATAGACGGGGGATGAAAGCAAAATACCGTCGGCGCGCATGACCCGCTCTTTCAGGTCATCCAAATCCCGCGCCTCTCCATCAGCGGGAAAATGGTCATGCAACGCAATATTTTCGATATCGCAGCCTTGGTTTTTTGCCGCCCACAGGGCCGCAGCCAAGCACACTTCGCTGTTCGATAAGCCTCGATGCCCGCCCATCTTGCGCAGTCGAAGGTAGAGTTCGTCAAACGGAAGGCCCTCGGACCGACCGGCTTCAAGGAATTGCTCAACATGGATGTTGGCTTGTTCGTCAATGAATTCGTTCAAGGCCTCACGATCAACGAGGGTGGAAATCTGGCCAACAAGATCATCTGAGCCACGCTTGGAACGGGCATTGCGAAGGCTGGCGGAGACACCAAGGATCAGAGGAGCGTTCATAGGAATACCATCAATATTGGAGAATTTTGGCCGAGGCCATTTGGTGAACGGGCCAGAGCCATACTGCCCCAGGCCTAGGAAGGAAGCTAGGTCGGCAGATCAATTTGGAAAATTTTTTGGTCGGTGGGCTGGGACACCGAGGACGGGTCGATGCCACCATCTACCAACGCGCCATTTTCCACCGACATTCCGTCAGGCATCCAAGGACTGTCGAATTTCGCGAATCCGTTGAATTCGCCGGCGGTTGATAGATTTGCTGTTTCGTAAATTTTTGCCTCAAGATGGTTGCCAAGGGAAGACTGCACGCCGTTACCAAGCACAACGCCTAGGCCCTGGTCGGATGCCAGAGCGATCATTGCCAGTGTGTCTTTCGCTCCGCGATGTTTGCAAAGCTTTAGTTTTACGAATTTTGCTCCGACGGCGCTGGCGCGGGCGATGTCCTCGGCATGCCAGATAGACTCGTCCATCATGATTGGGACTGAGGTGGCGGTGGCAAGGTCAGCGGTGAGATCCCAAGCCTGTGGGGCGAAGGGCTGTTCAACAAAACTCACAGGAAGATCTCCGATCCCTGCACACAGGTTCATCGCCCCGTCAAAGGACAGGGCTTGGTTGGCGTCGAGGCTTAAATTCACGCCACCGGGAATTGTCTGTGCAACCGATCGAACGCGCTGGAGATCTTGATCAAGTCCATCGGCCCCAATTTTCATTTTCAGGGCTTTGTATCCCTGACTGCAGAGCTCCCGCGCCTCTGCTGCCGCTGCTTCGGGGGCGGTGCCGGCACAAAGCCCGGCCAAAGGAATTGGTTTTTCAAGGCCGTTCCACGCCCCTTGATCGTCAAGAGTTTCGATGGCGCAAGTAATCCCGCTGGTCAGGATTGGTGCCCTTGTGCTCAAGGATTCGGTGATCTCAGTGATCTCCGTCGGCTCATTCTTGCCAATGAATTCCAACGCGGCGATTACGGAGCCTGCGCTTTCGTCACTGTACCCTGGCAGGGGGGTGACCTCCCCGTGCCCTACCGCGCCGTTTTGCTCTGCTGTCACGTAAAACGTGTCGATATGTTCCAAAGTTGCGAAGGACAGGACATAGGGGTTTCGCAGTCGAAATTGGTGGCGGTGGACCGTTAGTCTTAGTGGCCCTGATTGCATTAAATCCGATTTTCCTCGAAAGCATCCAGCGTTGCCTTATCAACGAGTTTCACCGGCATATCGATGCCGCGCAGTACGAATCGATCAGCAACCACGTCAAGCACATCCCGGGGCAAATTCTGGCCCGGATCAAGGATCAGTTGAAGATATAGCTCCAACATTCTGTACTCCCCAACCCGATCAAAGTGGGTGGAAGTCTGCGGAAAGCGGCCAATATTGATTTCAGTTACCAAGGCGGTTTTGTCGTCCGCACATTTTAGGTCTGCTTGGTAGAATCCATGGGGCTGGGTGCCAAATTCGGAACATACCGCTTGGATCGCCTTTTTCGCCTGCTCAATTGGCCATGTCTCGGCGACTGTTCTGGCGCAATCCGGGGAAGATCCCATGCTGGACAAGGAACCCTGCGCCCCCCAATAGGTCAGTCGTTCGTAAATTTTGCCAACAGCAAATTCGCCGTTCTGCCAAAGGGTGGCGACGCAAAAATCGCGACCGGGTAAAAATGGCGCTACGACAAATTCATCAGCTTGAAATCCACGCATTTCTTGCCACAGCTCAAGCCATTTCTTTGCCTGATCGGCACTGGTCAACCAGGTGGCTCCTACAGACCCACTACCACCCCGACGTCTGATCCAAAATTTTTCGCCCGCGGGAATTTCTGCCAAAGCGTCGGGAATCAAATCAATCGATGTAATCGGTGCATTGGGAACTGTGTCGCATCCGTGTCTTTTCAATAGTTGGGAGAATTCGAACTTGTCCTGGACCCCGGCCACAACCTGTGGGTCCGGGATCAAGTGCTTGCAGGGGATGTCCTCCCTGTGGCGGCTCCAGACAGCGACTTCCACATCACTGTTGGCGATTAAGACATCGGCGTCGTGTTTCGCGGCGATTCTTTTGTGGGCTGCAACATAGTCCGCTTCGTCCGATGCCGAGGGAACAAGATATTGGTGATCAGCTTCACCTTTCGCCAACTCCATCGGAATAACATGGGTCCCAATCGTTGTGTGCCTCTCTGTGTCGCTAGATTTGTCTGCATCGACTAACCGCAGGGTATCGACAAGATTGTTGCTCCCTGCCCCACCCATTGACGTAATAATTATTGTTGGCACGCTGTGTTTCTACCCTCTAAAGAAAGTCTGTCTTGGAAATTTTTTTGTGTGGAGTTAGGGGCCATTGAATGGCCCGGTCTTGCCGTTCACCGTGCTTATGAGGAAACGGTCAGGCGGACCAACTGATAGGACGTCCCATCATGGCTTGGCAGGTTTTCAAAAACGAAACCCGCCTGTTCGCACCATCGCTGCATTTTTTCGCCAGTGACTACGAAATCTTTGATGCCGATACGGTGGTTTTTTTCGCCCATGTTGTATTGAAACAAAAACTGCCCGGTAGACGAAATATGTCCGCGCATGGCGGACAGCATCTCTAAGATATCGGCGTCTGGCATGTGGTTCAGAACCGAAGAAGCCCAGACGAAATCGAATCGCTGGTCGCCGAGTTCAAGCAATTTGCAATCGCCCACCACAAAGGTCTGATAGCGATCATCGGAGATCCCGTTTTCTGCCGCAAGACGATGACCCCGAGCAAGGCGTGCCGGTGAAATATCCAAGCCAACATAATTTCCAGGATCTAGATAATTGATCACGGGGACGCCGATCCGCATAACCCCGCAACCATAATCAAGAAATTTGTGCTCAGGCTGCAACCCGTGATCTTTGATGTACGCAAACCAATCACGGCCTCGTTCAAGATAATCTTCTTGGATCGGTTCGTCGGCTGTATCCCGAGCCGGGCGGTCCAATCGATGGGCATAAAAATCGACCCAGGTTTTACCCCTTAGTCGAAAAAGCAGAACGTATTCGACCCATTGGCGTGGGTGGTCAATAAAGCGGTACCGTACAGAATTGTGGCTCCCGCGGAGCCACTTGAGCACCTTTTCCATTAACGCGCCTTCGGTTCGGCCAAGCCCTAGGAGGCCTTGTTGCCGACAGTGGAAAGCCACCGGTTCGTTGTGGGGCCGTTTACCATCAATTCCAAAACCTGCTGTTGCACTCGGTGGTTTTTGAACTGTGTGTTATCGAATTGGGTTGGGCTAAAATACAGACCGGGTTCAGCCCACCAAAATTTGGTGAAAAAAGACAGCATCAACAAAACACGATTGTGTTCACGTGTACGGCTGCCGAAATGAACGCATCGGCAAGTGTCCACCCACATACCTTCGCCTGCTTTTCCAAGAAATTCGATTTTTTGGGATTCCGGCACGGCTTCATAAACTTCTTGGTCTGTCAGGCGACCGGTCACATGCCCGGTTTTTCGGCGGACCTCCTTGCTCGCGTCCGCAGGGAGAAAGGTTAGCGGACCAGATCCCGCATCCACGTCCTCGATGGCCATCCAAAATTTAAGCTGTTTGGGTGATGGTTTGTCGAAATGGTAAAAATTGTTTCCGACGTTTTCAGTCATTGGGGTTGTTACGACTAACTCTACGCCTGCCAGAACTGGGATTTCTCCCAGATAGTCCACGACGGTGGCCAAAACCTCGTCGCTCACAGCGAACTCCAACAGCTCGGGAAATTTTCTTAAATCTAGCTCGCCCCTTGTTTCTACTTCTAAATCGCTAGTTAGAAGATTAATTCCATACCGCCCGCCCAGGGATTCCAAAGTGGGTTTTGCGTCCCGGTAAAGTTGCTGGCAAATTTTCTTAATTCGATCAGTCCCTGGCAGGGACCCAATCGGAATTGGCCTATATCCAAGATCGGGATCGACACGATTTCTCGGGGCGGTGCCGGCTAGAAATTGTGACTTACCGATCTTTCGAGACGCATAATTTAATGGGTGAAGAGCGATGCCAACCCCGCGGATAGCGGATTGAACCATTTTGAAGGGCAGCCCCATGCGGCGGTATCCGATTTCGTTCATCAGTCGCGCTCTCCCGCGATTGCGAATTCGTTCGGGTATCGACCAAACTTTGCTGATTGATGCAGATAAGTTCATTGAAAAACTACGGAAAATCTAAAACGAGACTGAGGCGGCGCCGGTCAGAATTCTTCGCCAACCGTTCTAGCTTGTTGCGCCCACGGTGTTGGGCTCTTTTCTATCAGTCCCGCTTCAAAAAATCGATTCAAGTAGAAAAATACGGTGCTTGCGGGCAGGCTGAGTTGGTGGGCGATATCGATGATTGAGAAATCACCTTCCAGCAGGCACATTAAGTCATCGATTGCCAAATTCAAGCTGCGATCTTCGCGCCAATCTACCCACAGGCCGTAACGAGATAACATGACGGGGCCAATAAAGGTGCGTCGGGGGTAATAATTCTTTTCCAGCGCATCCCAAAGATCAATAAAGACATCCAGTGTTTCACTAAGATTTTCTTCGGAAATGATATCCGGGTTGTCATCGCTGGTGTGATATTCGTCATATGGCCACCGGTTCAAGCAGGGCGTCGGCAGGTCCCATCCAGGGCCGTTCGTTATCATCTCATCGCTAGCAACTAGCTTACGAAATTCCCCTGTTCGCTCTTCGCCGTGCACCCGATGCCCGCGCAAAACTGACAAAAAGGCTCGGTCAATAAGTGCCGAGGTTTCTTGGCGAGAGTGCTGCAGGGCGAAAGAATTATCGTGACCAATGATTTCACAGAACCACGCGAATTTTGCGCGAGCAGCGATTTTCTCGTTTCGTGACAGCCACGCCATCGTGCCAATCGTTTCAGGGACAATCAGAACGCGGAGCCCATAACGTCTGTCTTTTCGGGCAGCCAGTGTCCGCACCATTTCCAGGGCAACCACCAATCCGGATATAGAATCGTTGACCTGCATCGGATGGCAGATATTGGTCAAAAATAGCATTTCTTCATCGGACTCACCGGGCAAGAAAATATCTGCGATACAAAAATCCTCGTCGGTAAACTCAACGTCAATTACGCCCTTTACGACTGCGTCGTCACGGAATCGCATTAGATCATTATGGCGTACACAAAATCCCCATGACCGATCGTAGTATTTGAATTCCCACGGAATAGCGTCAGGGTTTTTTTCTCGGGACCAAATGTGATCACGCATGTCGCCAAGACGCCCATCGATGACCGTTGGTACGGAATACGACAACAGATGAAGGGGATTGTCTTTGAAGTCTGCAATGCGTTCACCGTCGATTTCTAGCCAAGCTTCGTTAACTTTGTATCGCTCGGGGATCCACCAGGTATAAACATCTTCGCCAGGTCGGAATCGCTCCATTCGAAATTGAACCTGATCGCCCAAATCTGCGACGAATTCGCCGCACATTTCCAGCGCTCGTTCCATGTCGTCACTGTTCAGAGTGCGGTGCAGGGGCCATAACGCGACCAAAAAATCCCGCATTGATTTGCCGGATCCCGAAGCGGAACCGATTGCGCTCAAAGAAGTTTTGTCCACGAAGCCCTGTCCAATTTTTTTGCGCCGAGATACGCAGCTGTAATTTTCACGGCATTATTGCCACAAATGATCGTCGGTCCCTGATCATCAATCGATAAAACCTCCCCCGTCGAACCTGATCTTCCGGTCACAACTTTAGCCCTGGACAATTGAACAAGCTCCCCACCAGGCAGTCTCCATTGTGCTTGATAAGTTGGCGATTGCATCGGCCGGTAATCTGCGGCCCGAATGAAATCCCGCACTTGTTCTGCATCAAGTGCCCAATCAAGAACCGAATTTTTTGCTTCCTTCATCGAGTAGACGCGGCGATTTTCAGCGCTCTGAGGGTGCGACTGGAGCGGCTTTTTATCCAGAATCATTTGCAGGACATCGACCAAGAGCGCGGCGCCGATTTTCATACTGTTGCGAAAAACATCAAGGCCAGTTTCCTCAAGCCCGATAGGAAACGTGCGTGTGGCAACGATTGGGCCACCGTCAATTTTTTTTGTCATTTCGTGGATTGTGCAAGCGGAGTCGCTTTCTCCGTTGCGGATCGCCCACTGGGTGACGTTTATGCCTGCATATTGAGGAAGCGGCCCATTGTGAAGGTTGAGTGCTTGGGGGCCAAATCGATCAAGAACGGCGGCGCGCAGGATGATCGGGCTAAAGGCATTGATCAGCCAATTCCCATCGAATGCGAGGGGTGGAATATTATGGATGTCCTTAAGTGTTTCGCTTTCAAACCAGGGTAGGTTTTTACTTTCAACAAAGTTTACTAGCCCGCGGCTTTCCTTCGAGGTTGTGAACACTGCCGAAATAGCCGCCTCAGCACCTACAAGAAACTTCACAGCTTCCTGGGCGGGACTGCCATCCCCAACGATCACAAAGCGTGGTGGATTACTTGGCACCGTCGAGAAACCCACCAATCAACCCGCCCAGCGTGGCCATTTTTTCGGGATCAAGGCCACCAAGGTCAAGGGACAGGCCAAGGCCGTCTTCCACTGCACCGATCAAATCCAGAAACCCGAACGAATCGACGATCCCTTGTTCCAGCAAATCCGTTTTGTCGCTGACTTGGTCGGCTTCAAGACCCAACCGCTTTAAGTCAGGTTGGATGAAATTCAAAACAATTCGTCGAACCTCGTTTGCGCTGTGATCGTCGGTTGTGCTCATTGGCCCACCATTTCTTGCTCTACCTGGCGGGTCAAAACGCCAGAGTCAATTTTGTCGTTGGCGTTGCGCGGTAACGCCGCGGTCGGATGCAATTCTCGCGGGACAGCATAGGCCGGAAGCTGATCCTGGAGCTTTTTTCGAAACCCAGCAATATCGGCCTGTGGGATCCCTTCCACGAAGCCATGCAATTCGCCACCCGCCAGAACGGTGCAGGCAGATGTTGCACCGCATGCGCGCATGGCGGCGTCGACCTCCCCCAATTCCAGCCGGTGGCCATGGATCTTGACTTGGCGGTCGGTTCGCGAGCCAAAAAACAAATTACCACCCCGGTACGCGCCCCAGTCACCGGTACGGTACACAGCGTGGCGTTTGCCATCGATTTCAAGCTCGACGAATGCGGCTTTCGATCGTTCCGCATCTTGCCAATACCCTTTGGCAACTTGGGGCCCGGACAGAACAATTTCACCTTCGTTTTCGTCCGGTCCGTCCACAAGATGAAGACCCATTCCTGGAATTGCCTCCCCCAAAGCCACGCTGGTGCCGATAGCTTCGCGGTAATTTGCCTGATTCAATTCGATCAGTGTGCACGAAACGGTAGCTTCGGTCGGGCCATAGGTGTTGTGAACGTTCAGGGCCCCATGGGCGCCAAACAGAGCGTCTAAATGTTCGCCAAGCAACGGTTCCCCGCAGAACGTGGCTAGCCGTAATGATGAAAGGTGTTCAGCATCCACTTGGCCTGTGCGCTGCATTAAATCGATCACGCTGGGGACAGAATCCCAGATTGTCAGTTTGTTCCGGCGGATCATATCGGCGGGGAATAAACGATCCTTTTGAGAGATCAGCGGGTACAAAGTCGCACCGCCACACAATGCCCCATAAATATCCAACACGCTAAGATCGAAGGCAATGTTTGGATGCTGCGACCAGCGATCGGCGGGTGTGACCTCCATCGCGTCGATAGCCCAGGCGGCATAGTGGGCCAATCCATCCCGTGGGATATTCACGCCCTTTGGCTCCCCCGTGGATCCCGACGTAAAGATCACATAGGCCAATTCGTGTGGTGTTTTGGGAGCTTCTAAGCCGGGAAGATCGATCTGGGAGGGATCGATCACGGGAGCATTCGATTCCAGCTCTCCCTTGGTGATCACTACGTCCGGGCCAAAGCTTTCAAAAATTTTTTGCCGACGGGCCGGCGGTGCCGCCACATCGATCGGCGCATAAAATCCACCGGCCATTAGCGCTCCGAACATTGCTGCATAGGCGTTCGCCCCCTGAGGAAGCTGGATCAGCACCTTTGGAGCTTCCCCAACCCCCACCACAGCCGATGCAAATTGCCGCACCCGATCGCCAAATTCGCCGTATGTCACGGTCTCAGTTTCGGTAACAACGGCTGGATGATCGGGCTGCCCATGGCAAT
Organism: Alphaproteobacteria bacterium; assembly: GCA_018658465.1. Classification (GTDB taxonomy): domain Bacteria; phylum Pseudomonadota; class Alphaproteobacteria; order UBA2966; family CAIVPW01; genus JABHVE01. The sequence continues at coordinate 560 of JABHVE010000016.1, read as the reverse complement.
GGGCCAGCAGCCTAGCCACAGGGTCGGTCGGGCTAAGCTGGATCATTGATGACCATCGCAAGGGGATTTTCTGAAAGCATCGCTTTGGTTGTTTTGTATAGGGTATCCAATTGCATCAGATGACTGGTTCCGTAAGGAGCAGCAACTGACACCGTCAGATCCTTCCTCATCATTTCTTCTTGCAGGTCATGAAGATGGGGTTGCCACGGAGTCCCATTCATCCGCGCGTAGTAGTCGACTTGGATTTTGTGGATGCCGCCATCCGATTGGCGAATTTGGCGAGGCAATTTCAGCCACTCCCGGTATGGGACACCGACATTCGATTCCACATGGTGCACGAAGGTCGCGCCCTGTTGAAATGAGCATCCTAAAAGTAGCAGTGAAAACCCGGCCTGGTGCATGGCGTCGAACGCAGACCCCGGTCCAAAGGATTTTGTTTCGTCCGCTTCAGAAACTAGTTCAGCGTCGGGGCCTATTGCCGCATATCCATGAATTGGGCACGTTCCCCGACGAGCTTCGGACGCCATTCGAACCCATTCTGAAAACGCGCCGAACCCTCG
>JABHVE010000019.1 GCA_018658465.1 Alphaproteobacteria bacterium | reverse complement strand
CGGAAAAAGCCCCGATGTACCAGCCGTTGAAATTTGCCGTGTACAGAGCCACGGGATCCTGCCCGGTGATGGTCGCTGTGAATTCCAAGCTGTCGCCTTCCGCCAGGCGATCCAGGGCAAAGCCGACAATCGTGTAATTTCCGGGTGTCGCCATTGCCAATGGGTCAAGGGCCCCCAGGGCATATTCGGTGGCGAATTCCAAAATTTGGGCGTGGCCGTTTTGGGTGAAAAACCCAGGGGGCAAAATTTCTGATGGGAGCACGTACCAGGCCACCGTCGGTGTGTCGGGCGTGACCGTGCCGGTGGTGGCTTCCCAAACGACGATGCGGTTGGCTTCGACCGAATATGTGGCGACGAAGCCAAGAATGATGCGGCGGTTTCCCACATCCTGAAACACCAAATGTCCGACAATTTTTCGCGAATTCGGTGCGTCCTCGATCGCTTCGTACACCGCCAATCGGGCCTGCAAGAAAAAGAATCCGTCGAACGCGAATCCGACTTCGGCCAGTTGTGAGCGCGCCACATCGGAGAATTGCACGGGGATAATTTTCGGATCAATTTCCTTGGAGCGCAAGGACAAGACCATGGCGTTGATGACGTGACGGGCGTCCAGCGCCATCGCCGGTTTGTCCTGGGCACGGGCCGGGGCCAGAGCCAGAGCGCCAAAAACCAGACCCGTTCCGACGGCGAGGGCTAACAGGCGCCGCATATGATTTCTTTAAACTGGCTCAAGGCCGCGGCGTCTTGCTCGGGCGTACTGGTTGGACCCGGTTGAGGCTGCCACAGTTCGACGGCCTTGTCTTTGACAGGGTCAGCGGCGATATCCACCAATATGTCGACGGCGACATTGTAGGTGTTGTCGACCAGTGCCTTGGTCTCGGCTTTCGCTGCGGTGGACATCAGACTGACCGGGCTTAACCCGCCAAACGCCGTGGCCACGATTTCTTTCGTTACTTCTTCGGCTGTGCCTTTCGCTCCCTCGGTGACGAACGCCACCACCGCATCTCCACCGTCGCCACCTTCCTCCCGGGCCTTGCCTGCGGCCGCCCCAGACTGAAACAAGACCTTGGCCATTTTAAATGGAGCGCTAAGAGCCAGCCCGCACAAGGGCCCGCACAGCATGGTGCCCCCGGCGGCGGCGGCGTTCCCCGCAGTATCAAACGAAACGGCGATGACCTCGATTCGGTAGTCTTTGTTGATTTTGGCTTTCTCTAATGCCTCTTCTCTGGCGCGCTGGGCGACACGCTCAAGGCATTCTCCGACGCATCCCACTGGGGCGACTACAACGGTTGGAATTACTTCGGGTTTTTCTCCCACCTTGTCTCCCAGGAGCGCGGCGAAGGGATCGGCGTTTGCACCGGGAACCAAAATCAGATTGTCCACGGGAACGGCACCGGGGACGACACCTGGAACTGCGCCGGGCACCGCACCGGGAACTGCGCCGGGCACGACACCGGGAACCACACCGGGCACGACACCGGGCACGGCACCGGGCACCACCGCAACGATCGCAGGCGGTTTCGGTTCCTCTTCTTCATCCTCCGGAGGAGGCGTTACCACGGGGACTGGCGTCGGAACGGGTGTGGGAATAATCGCTGGAACGACCACGGGGACTGGCGTCGGAACGGGTGTGGGAATAATCGCTGGAACGACCGCGGGAACCGGCGTCGGAGTAGGTGTTGGAATAATCGCTGGAACGACTGCGGGAACCGGCGTCGGAGTAGGTGTTGGAATAATCGCTGGGACGATTGCTGGAACCGGCGTCGGGTTTAGGCCTGCCACTGGCCCAGGTGCCGGCGCGGGAGGCTTGGGGCCGGTGCCCCCCTTGCAATCCCCGGCTGGAACCGTGCCGCCCTTGGTGCAGGCGTTGTAGATGGCGTCAACGATCGCATTGATCCCGGTGATGCCAGCGGGGGAGTTCAGCATCGCCGGGACAGCCCCCTTGGCGATCATCATAGCGGTCAGTGCGGCCTTCAGCCCCGCCTTTGTCACCGGGTACGGGATCGCAACCCCCGAGGTGACGCCATTGTACTTAAAGGGCAGGAGGATCGTTGCGGCGGCGGGGGCAGCCTGGGTAAATCCTCGTTGGCGCACGGCAAACCCGGCGGGCTCGGCATCGGGATCAACGTCGGGAGCGGCAGCGGGGGTGCGAGCCCCTGCCGGGGCGGGCTCTTCCTCCTCGGCGGGCTCTTCTTCGACCTCCTCTTCGACCGCCTCTTCTTCGACAGCTTCGTGGTTATCTGCCGTCGCAGCGACTGGCGCAAAGGCAAGAAAAAGCGCCGAGAGAATGGCGATCAAACGGCCCACGGACTGCCTCCTGCTACCGCGCCGCTGCGGTCAATCCGTACAGGCCCACAAGGCGGTCTGTGCGGAACAGGGCAAGCATTTCTTCGCCCGGCGTGTGGACCGTTTTGGCGTACAGGCTGTCGGCCCCGGATGGGTCGAAGACGCCAGAAATCACAGCAACTTTCCAGCCGTTGTAGTCCAATAACGTGGTGGCGCCTTCGAATCCGTCCGACACCGAGGAATTTTGGGAAATGCGCCCAGCGAGGGTGGAGGTGTCCGATGCCCGATCCATCAAGAATACGAACACGTCGTAATCGCCTTCACCTGACGTTTGGGCGGGGTCGATGGCGTTGGCGCTGGCATAACTGAACAGGGTGGCG
>JABHVE010000020.1 GCA_018658465.1 Alphaproteobacteria bacterium | reverse complement strand
TTCAGGCGCGATCCGCGCCCCGCCGCAAGAATGATGGCCCTCATGAACTGACGTCCGTCCAAAAGGCACCGTGTTCCAACAATGCGTTGAACAACGCCACGTCAAACGCCGCGGAAGGGCTTGTGCGTTCTGGGTGCCATTGCACCGCTACTATGGCCTCAGATTGGTGAAACATACCTTCGACAATCCCATGTTTGGCCACCGCGAACACCTGGAACCCAGGGGCCACGGCGTCAACGACAACCCCTTGATCGTGGAAGGAATTTACGGTCAGGGTCGGAGAGCCCGCAAGAGCCGACACCGGGGACTTATCCAATTCAATCCCGTGGTTTTGGGCCACATGGGTCACGCCTGTGCGGGCCGCCACATCGTCGATGACTGCGCCGCCAAAGCACGCGTTCACGGCCTGCAATCCCCGGCACACCGCGAACACCGGGGTGCCCGCCTGGCGCGCGGCATCCAGCAATCGCCGTTCGGTGTCGTCCCGGGCCGGAGCCTCGCCCCAGTCATTGCCCCCGGACAGGATCAGGGCATCGGGGCGGATCTCGGTCCACCAATCTGTGGCCGCGTCGGCGCGGTTAGGTACCGGCATCATGACCGCATCGGGTGTGGCGGCCTGTATCCAATCCCCCCAGTCCGCAGCCAAGCCATCCCGGGTTTCGGGATACGATTGGTTTTCGATGATCCGTTGGGTGATGGCGATCCGCTTCATGACGGGTCAGGGACAATCGGTTGGATGTGTCCTTCTGAACAATTGATCTCCACCGACGGGGATCGGGCGATCCGATCAAAAATCTGCTCGCCACAGCCAATGGCGGCGGGGATGCCAAATTCGGCGCAGCGGATCGCCATGTGGGAATTCGCACCGCCAAACTTGGTCACCAGGCCACGGATGTTGTGACCAAAAATCCAATCAAATCCAGGGTCGGCACTTTCAATCAAAATTATGCCGCCGGAAATTTCATCTGGGATTTCATCATGGGTGGTCAAATAGACACAAGGTCCCCGCACGGTTTCTGTGCTGATGAAGTTTGGCTGGCTTAACTGCAAGGGAATGATGTGGGTTCCGGCTTCGTCAAACAACAATTGGGGCAGCCGCAAAGCCACCGTGGTTTCGTGAGCTTTTTGTCCGTCTTCCGAGATTTCACGCAAATGGCGTTTTGCGCCGCCGGTTTCCGATGCGGTCAATTGGTCCAAGACTGTGCCCACTTCGATGAACGACAATTCGGCCCGGGAAAGGCCAAGGCTGGCACCCCATGCGGCGATTTCTTCCAAGGCATCGCTGATGTTGCGGGTGAATACGAACTTTCCGTATTCCCGGCCGGTGATGGCTTGGCGCACATAATCCAACAATTGATCCGCCCCGATGCCAAAATTCTCGGCGGCGAGAAGGTGGTCGATCTCCGCCCTTTGGCTGCTCGATAGGGCGAATGCCGGGGCTGCTTCCGTCTCGGTTTCCCGGCCAACAAAGGTGTCGTCCCGATGATCGTAACGCTGGGAAAGGATGTCGTATGTGCCGGGTCGCAGGTGCCCGTATTTTTCCATGAATTGCGCGGTCGATATGGAGCCGTCGCCCAGTCCTTGGGACTCCTCCGCAAATTCCCCGGCGACCGTCTTGATGCTGCGCAGAAACCCTTGAACATCTGCTGATGTCAGGACGCCACGGGCAATCAGGGACAGCAACAAATTTTGGGCGATAAAGGCGTGGCGAGCCAGAACCGAAAACGGTGTGGTGCCATTTTGGATGCAGTCTTCAAGTAGGCTTGCCACGACCCCAAGACCACGGGGACCGCGCCCGGCCATCACCGCCGTGCGGTTGGCGGCAAGATCCGCAATCTTTCGCAATTCTGCCTCGATGGGGGCGCTGGCGCCGGTCACCAAATCAGCGGTTAGGGCGCCCAGGGCTTGTCGATAATTGCCAAGGGCATCCGCCGTCAACGCCCCCGGAATTTCCGCCGCGATCCGATCATCAAAATCGAACGCCAAGGCCGTGGTGGCCACCTGGAATTCGACTTTGTCATGAAGATGGGGATGGGCGACCAGCCGGTCCAACCACGCATCCACCAACGTGCCGCCAATTTGGTCGGACAAATCAGCGGGCAGATAGGAATGGAAACTAAGGCGTACATCGATAAACGGCTGCCCCCCAAGGGACACCATCAAGGGCTGGCCATGGGGGTGGGCGTAGCCCATTTGCGCCCGGGCCACCCGCCACGCTTGATCGGTGATCAGGTGGCGATACAGGGACATCGCCAATGGCCGCGGTGCCCGGCCAATCATTTCCGCCGGGTTCCAATCGGGCATTTGGCCGAACACCGACGATTTTCCGCGCACCCCGGTCATCGGGCCAAAGCGATCCCGCACAAATTTTTGGATGGGCGGCAGGACGTCGTCCACCCGTTGAGAAATATGGCGGTTCCAATTGGGTTGGGTGGCGATTTGCCGGACCTGAAATAGATGGACGTTCAATTCGGCGTCGACGGCGAATTCCACATCCAATGATGTGGATCCGATCACGTCTTCAAGCTCCATCACCGCGTCGATCAAAACCTCGAACCGCGGCGATCGCAACGCGCTGCGGGCTCCGCGATGGA
>JABHVE010000129.1 GCA_018658465.1 Alphaproteobacteria bacterium | reverse complement strand
TTTTGATATGAGCGAGGCTTTGGGTAACATCACCGCTCCGGCGCTGATCTTGGTGGGGGAAGACGACCTGATCACCACCCCCAATCAGGCGCGCAAGTTGGCGGACCTACTGCCCAATGCCCAACTGCATGTTTTTCCCAACACCGGCCACAATCCGTTCGTGGAAGAAACCGCCGACTTCAACCGCATCGTCGCGGCGTTCTTGGCCGAAACGCGTTAAAATTTGCCGTTCAGATTCACGCGATTCACGCTCCGCCAAAACTCAGATGAATAGACGCGCCTTCGCCCGTCACCATCCGCTATATTCCCTGACATTGAGGGACAAAAGGGTATTGGGATGACGGTTGTTTGGGTGGCATTGGGCAGCGCAATCGGTGGCGCTGGGCGCTATTGGGTTTTTGAATTTTTCGCCCGCCAGGTTGGAGGTGGATTCCCCTGGGGCACCCTGGCCGTCAACCTTGCGGGATCGCTGTTGATCGGTTTTTCCGCTGCCCTTACCGGCCCAGAGGGCAGGTTCGAACTTGGGGGCGCTGGGCGACAATTTGTAATGCTCGGGCTGTTTGGAGGGTTCACCACCTTTTCTGCCTTTAGCTTTGAAACCCTGACCTTGATCCAAGATGCAGAGTGGTGGCCGGCCGCCGGAAATGTTGTTGCCTCGGTTGGCCTGTGCCTGATCGGGGTTTGGGCTGGGTACACACTAGCGATGGTTTTGAATCGCTGAACATTTAGATGGGCAACGGGAGGCCGGATCTACACCCGGCCCCCCGCCAAGTGGCGCACCCCGGTTGGGACTACCGGATAACAGCACGCCGCCCGCTGTCGCGATCGACTTCGATTTGCATGACCAGGGAGTCATCAACGGTCACGATATCGACCACGTAGGTGTCTTCGCCTTGGGAAATCACCCCGCCCACTTTCAAACGATCATTGCCCTGCATGATCAATTGGGCGGAAATTAACGTGCCGGCCTCGTCGGCGGTGAGCTCAAGATCACGATCTTCGCCGCCCGGCCGTCCGCCGCGCTGATGCGCCGCAGCCTGGCGATCTCCACCACGAGTCATCTGATGGCCACCGTTGGGACCGCCGCGTCTGGCCACCGCGTTGGCGTTGTCTTGGTCGCCGGGGGCAAGGCGGGCTCCTGGTTGACCCGGGGGGCCAAATTCTTGCGGTCCGACTTCAGCGAATTGGGCCCCGCGGCCGAAGCCGCCTGATGGCGTGAGTTGGGTTTGGGTGGCGAAGCTGGTTGGGGTGGGGCCATCGACAAATCCCACGGCGGCGCCCGCGCCAAGGGCTCCAATGGAAATCGCGGCCATGGCGGTGATGAAAATCGTGGTCTTGTGTGACATGTATGCTCCTTCGATCCTCTGGGTGAAACGTCATGTGGGCCCCATCCACAAGGGTTTGAACGGGGTGAGCCCGAGCATCCGTCGCATAGGACCAAAAGAATTTAAGTGCAGATGGTCGCGTGGCTTCACGCGGCGTGAATCTGAACGGAAAGGTCAAGTGCAGATCGTGGTCGCGCTTTCCGACCGCGTGAATCTGAACGGAAAGAAATAAGTGCAGATCGTGGTGGCATCTCTTTCGTTCGTTGCTCCGCAACATTGCGACCGCGTGAATCTGAACGGCAATCAAAGAGTCCCGATTGGTTTCTGGGGGGTTCGTTGTGTAGGCTGGTCCCCGCAAATGATCTTGAACAGACTCACATGTTGAAACCCATGTCCGGATTGTCCCGGTGGGGCCGGGCCAGGGCCTTGGCCGCCGCCGCGGTGATGTCCATAGGTATAGGGGTGGCAGGAACCCCGGCCATTGCCCAGGAAGACGCCTGGGCGGCGTTCTCGATTACCGGGGTTGAGGCCTTCAATCGCGGAGAGTTTATCGACGCTTTGGATGTTTTCGCCCAGGCCTTGGTCATCGCCCGGGAGTTCGAGCATTCTGATCAGCGCCTGATCACAAGCTTGGCAAATCTTGGCATGGTGTATCGCAGCCTGGGATTTTTCGACGAAGCCGAGCCCATGTACCAAGAGGCCATTCGCCTCCAAACCTCGGCCCTTGGGCCCCGCCACCCCGATTTGTCCGCCACTCTCACCAGCTTGGCTGACCTATATATGGGCCAACAGCGTTGGGCGGACGCTGTGCCTTTGTTGAGCCAAGCTCTGGAAATCCGGGAAACAGCCGCAGGCCCGAACCACCCGTTCACGGCATTGGTGGTATTCACATTGGGCGAGGTTGCCCTGGCCCAAGAAGATTGGGAGAAAGCGGTGGGATTGTTCAGCCGGGTGGTTGCTATCCGCCAGCAGACCTTCGGTGCCGTTCATCAGTCTTTGATTTATCCCCTGACGCGCCTTGGAATTTCGTTCCATGCCCTAGGGGTTTTGGATCAGGCAGAAATGTCTTTTTCCCAGGCGTTGGAAATTTGGAGCACCGTGCCGTTGCCGGTTTCGCCGGAATATCTAATGACATTGGAGGCTGCCGCGGATTTATACCGGGCCACCGGCCAACAAGATCGGGCGCGGGCGCTAGACGCCACCGCTGAGGAATTCCGCGAGCTTCCTTAAATTTTGCGTTCAGATTCACGCCCGCTCAGTGCGGGCGATCTGCACTTGATCCCACCGTTCAGATTCACGCCCGCTCAGTGCGGGCGATCTGCACTTAACCCGGCACCCCAGCGCGATCATCGATTTCGGTAGGGACATCCACGGGCAGGTGGGTGGCCTGATCAAACAGGAACGCCACGCCGCCGGCGATCAGCATTGAAATCACGGCAACCGCTTTCCAATCCAGATCGCCCAGGCGCAATCGCCGATGCAAAATGGTATTGCGGCCAAAGGCCATGCTGACGAACACCGCCACCGAGCAGATCACCCAAATTGTGAACGTTGCCACCATCGCTTCATAAACCCAGTCTGGGCCCCGATTGGGGGCCAAAGGCGGCCCGTTTATACCACAGAGCCCGCCGAAATTGGGGGTTAGCCCCCAGGGTTTAGCTCCTCTAAAACGGCCCGCGCGATTTTCAGCGCTTCGGCGCGCGGCGTACCGGGTTTAAGGCGCGGGTCATAAAGCATCCGAACCAGCACCTGATCGATGAATGACAGGGCATCCAGTTGCATAGTGTCGTTAAAAATTGACGGGATAATGGCGGGATCATCGTTGGGCAACCCCAGGGTTTGGGTGACCTCTTCCAACAAGCAGTGCTCCACCACTTCTTGACCGTGGTCGGCGTTGATGACCACACGCGCCGCCACCAACACGCCGTCCGCCCCATAATAGGATAGAAAAAAGCATCGGGCCCCCTGGGTTCCCACCAAATCCTCTGGGTTGGCTGCCAGGGCCAAGCCATCTGCTTCCATTCGCTCGGTATCGGTGAACCAAATCACCAGTTGCTCGCCGGGCTCAGCGGCCGGAATTTCCTCGAACGCCAAATTCGAAAATTGTGTGAGGGACGCCATATGGGCACGGGCAGCGGCACGGCTGCGCTCAGCGACGGCCGTTAGCCCTCCGAATTTATAGCGAATGGGCGATGCCCATTTGCGGATGATTTTTGCTTCCCGGCCGGGGACTTCGTTGCCGAACACCACCGTTTCGAAATAGCCCATAAGCTGATCGTTGGTGGGGCGGCCTTCTTGGGCCACCGCTCCCTGCGCGGCTAGACCAAAAACCATCGCGCTGGCCGCTGCCAACCCGGCCAAGCAAATCGCGGCGGCGAGGCCCCTCACGAATGCCCCGTGGTTGGCCCAGGCCCCACGTCTTCCCGGTCGACTGCCACAGCTTTGATCAAGGCAAAAACGTGTGTCCCAGGGGCCAGACCAAGATCCGCCGCCGAGCGTTTCGTTACCTGGGCCCAGATGGGCACCGGCCAGCTTGTGCCGCCAATATTCACCCGTACGTCGGCCTGGGCCCCATCGGTTTGATTGACTTCAAGTATTTCCCCAGGAAAAACGTTCAACACGCTGATTTTATTTGGTTTTTCCAACGCTAACGAAACGTCTCTAGCATGAATGCGCAAGCGCACTTGGCGGCCTGGGGTGAGGCGAAGCCCCGCAACTTGCAAGGCACCGCCGTTGAATTTCAGGGCGGTCAGCCCGTCGTCGGCTTGGTCCCCAACCGTCGCGGTGATCACCGCGCCGGCGTCGTGAATTCCGGTCCATTGGCGCAAATCGATGCGGCTGAGAATATCGGCCACCGGGCCGGACGCCTTTGTCTCGCCACCACCGATAACCACCATAGTGTCGGCCAACCGCAGAACCTCGTCGACGTTGTGGCTGACATAGACGATGGGGATATCCAACTGTTCGCGCATTTGTTCCAAGAACGGCAGGATTTCCGCCCGCCGCGTGGCATCCAGAGCGGCCATGGGCTCGTCCATCAGCAAGATCGCTGGGTTGGCCAGCAAGGCCCGGCCGATGGCCACCCGCTGTTTTTCTCCACCCGAAAGCGTTGCCGGGCGGCGATCCAATAGATGTTCCAGGCCCAATAGCTTTGTCACCACCCCCATGTCCACGGGCTGGGTGCTGGGATTTTTGCCTTTGGTGCCGTACGCCAGATTGCGCCCCACTGAAAAATGCGGGAACAGGCGGTCTTCTTGAAACACGTACCCCAATCGTCGGCGCTCTGGGGCTAGATTGATGCCGGATTTGCTGTCGAACAGCACCACACCGCCCACAACGATGCGCCCGGTGTCGGGGCGCTCTAACCCTGCCAGCATGTTAATGAGGGTGGTTTTGCCAGCCCCCGATGCCCCGAACAAGGCGGTGACCCCGCCTTCGGCTTCAAAGGATCCATGAACGGTTAGGTCATCGAACCGGCGCTCAGCTTCGAATTCGATCAGGCTCATTTGCTGGGCCCTGGTTTTTTGCCGGTCAGCCGCGCTGTGAGCCGCCGCGCAATAATTTCAGAGGCAAAAATCGCGGCCAAGGCCAGGGCGATGGAAATCAGCACCAAACGCACGGCGGCGTCTTCACCCCCCGGGGTCTGCATGACGGAATACAAAGCCAGGGGCAGGGTGCGAGTCTCGCCGGGGATGTTGGAAACAAAGGTGATGGTGGCTCCGAATTCCCCCAAGGACCGGGCGAAGGCCAAGACCACACCCGCCAAAATGCCCGGGGCGATCAACGGCAAGGTGATGCCCAAAAACACCCGCCGGGGGGATGCCCCCAGGGTTCGGGCTGCGGTTTCCAGGCGCTCGTCCACCGCTTCCAACGACAAGCGGATCGCCCGCACCATCAGCGGAAACGCCATCACCCCGGCGGCTACTGCGGCGCCCTTCCAGGTGAAGATCAAGGTGATCCCGAACCAGTCGTACAGCCAGCCGCCTACCGCACCGTTGCGCCCCAAAACCACCAACAGCAAATAGCCCACGGCCACCGGTGGCACCACCAGGGGCAAATGAACGATGCCATCCAACAATAATTTGCCGGGGAATTCCTTTCGCGCCAAAAGCCATGCCACCAGCACGCCGAATGGCAGGCTGACCCCAACGGCCCAAATGGCCACCTTCAGGGACAGACGCAGGGCCTCGATTTCCACCGGGGTCATGGTCTAGGCCCCCGGTGCCGGGCCAAACCCGTGGCGGGCGAAAACGTCAGCCGCCTGATCGGATCTTAAGAATTCCAAGAACGCGTCGCTAGCCTCGGTCCCGGTCCCAGCCACTGCGGCGATGGGATAAACGATGGCCCCGTGGCTGTCGCCGGGAAAAGCACCAAATACC
>JABHVE010000097.1 GCA_018658465.1 Alphaproteobacteria bacterium | reverse complement strand
CCTTTCCATCTCCGCCGCCGCTGCCTGGTTCAAGGCACTGCCGAAAAAACTGTCAGGCAAGCACAACGAAATCGCCGAACGGATTTTGCGGGAAGTAAACGAACGCCTCGGGTTTTTGGTGAACGTGGGTTTGGAATATCTGACGCTTTCTCGCCAGGCCGGGACATTGTCCGGGGGGGAAAGCCAGCGCATTCGTTTGGCCTCGCAAATTGGTTCCGGGCTCACCGGGGTTTTGTATGTGCTGGACGAACCGTCCATCGGTCTGCACCAACGGGACAACGCCCGGCTGTTGAAAACCTTGGTGCGCCTGCGGGATCTGGGCAACACGGTCATTGTGGTGGAGCACGACGAAGAGGCCATGATGGCGGCAGATCATTTGATCGACATGGGGCCTGGGGCGGGAGTCCACGGTGGATCAATCATTGCCCAGGGAAAGCCCGCGAAGATTCTAAAAACCAGCGAAAGCCTGACCGGGCAGTATTTATCCCACGTGCGCCAGGTGCCGGTGCCCACCCAACGACGTCCTGGCAAGCCCGGCCAGAAATTGGAAGTCGTGGGGGCCAGCGCAAACAACCTGCACAATATTTCGGTGGAAATCCCTTTGGGGACGTTCACCTGTGTCACCGGGGTTTCGGGCAGTGGCAAATCCACCTTGGTGATCGAAACCTTGTACAAAGGCGTCGCCCGAAAATTGTCCAACGCCCGGGCCCATGCCGCCGCCCATGATCGCATCGGCGGCCTGGAATATTTGGATAAAGTTGTGGACATCGACCAGTCGCCCATTGGCCGCACCCCGCGCTCCAACCCCGCCACGTACACAGGTGCGTTCGGGCCCATCCGTGAATGGTTCGCCGGCCTGCCGGAATCCGGCGCCCGGGGGTACAAGCCCGGACGGTTTTCGTTCAACGTCAAAGGCGGGCGCTGCGAGGCCTGCAAAGGCGACGGCCTGATCAAAATCGAAATGCATTTCTTGCCCGACGTCTATGTGGAATGCGACGTGTGCAAAGGCCATCGGTTCAATCGCGAAACGTTGGAGATCACATTCAAAGGCCATTCCATCGCCGATGTCTTGGCCATGACCATCGACGAATCAGCCGATCTGTTTTCGGCGGTGCCTTCGATCCGGGAAAAGCTGCGCATGCTCCAGCGGGTTGGTCTGGGGTACATCCATTTGGGCCAATCAGCCACCACGTTATCTGGCGGCGAAGCCCAACGGGTGAAGCTTTCCAAAGAATTGTCGCGGCGAGCCACTGGCCAGACGCTGTATATTCTTGACGAACCCACCACCGGCCTACATTTCGAAGACGTGCGCAAATTGTTAGAGGTGCTTCATACCTTGGTGGAAACCGGCAACACGGTGTTGGTGATCGAACATAATCTGGACATCATCAAAACCGCCGACTGGGTCATCGATTTGGGCCCGGCGGGCGGTGACAAGGGCGGGCGCATCGTCGCCACCGGCACGCCCGAGGATTTGGCAAAGGTCAAAGCCAGCGCCACCGGGGAATATCTGAAACCAGTTTTGGCCCGGGCCAAGGCGCCAAAGACATCGGCCAAGCCGCGCAAGAAGGCGGCAAAGAAATCCACCGCACCGAGCAAACGCCGGAAAGCATCATGACCACGCACGCGCCTGTTCATGTGATCGGCGGCGGCCTGGCGGGGTCAGAAGCCGCATGGCAATTGGCCCGTGGTGGTGTGCCGGTGGTCCTCCACGAAATGCGCCCGGATCCGGGCACCGACGCCCACGTCACCGATGGGCTTGCAGAATTGGTGTGCTCGAACTCGTTTCGGTCGGACGATTCCCAATCCAGCGCGATAGGGCTATTGCACGAAGAAATGCGCCGGTGTGGCTCCATCATCATGGCATCCGCCGACGCCAATCGGGTGCCCGCGGGGGGGGCCTTGGCGGTGGACCGGGACGGATTTTCCGCCGCCGTGGAGCAGGCGTTAGAGGCAGACCCCCTGGTGACCATCGAACGCGGTGAAATCGACGGGCTCCCCCCCGCCGAATGGGACCAAGTCATCATCGCCACCGGCCCCCTCACCTCCCCAGCTCTGGCCGATGCGATCACCGAATTGGGAGGCGAGGAATCCCTGGCGTTTTTCGATGCCATCGCGCCGATCATTTATCGCGACAGCATCGACATGAATATCGCCTGGGCCCAATCGCGCTACGACAAAGGCGAGGGCACGGATTATCTGAATTGCCCCATGGACCGCGACCAATACACCGCGTTCATCGAAGCCTTGGTCGCCGCTGACGCCACACCGTTCAAGGACTGGGAATCCGACACGCCATATTTCGAAGCCTGTCTGCCCATCGAGGTCATGGCGGTGCGCGGGCCGGAAACGTTACGGTACGGCCCCATGAAACCGGTGGGGCTCACCAATGTCCACGCCCCGGATGTGAAGGCCTATGCCGTGGTGCAGCTGCGCCAAGACAATGCCCTGGGCACTCTGTTCAACATGGTGGGGTTTCAAACCAAGATGCGCCACGGCGACCAAGTGAAGGTGTTCCAAACCATCCCCGGATTGGCGAAAGCCCGCTTCGCCCGCCTGGGCGGCATCCACCGCAACACGTTCCTGAACAGCCCGAAATTGTTGGACGGCACCTTGCGCATGAGGGCCCAATCACGATTGCGCTTCGCCGGGCAAATGACCGGGGTCGAAGGCTATGTGGAATCCGCCGCCATGGGATTGTTGGCCGGGCGGTTCGCTGCCGCCGATCGCCTTGGCAGCGTTTCCACCCCGCCGCCGCCGACAACCTCAATGGGGGCATTGTTGGTGCACATCACCGGTGGGGCATTTTCCGAAACGTTCCAGCCCATGAACGCGAATTTCGGTTTGTTCCCGCCTTTGGCCACCCGGGTGAAAAAGAAAGAACGCAAGGCCGCCTATGCCGCGCGATCTCTGGCTGATTTGGCGGAATGGCTGGGCACTTCCCAATCAGTTGCTGCCGAATAGCTGGATGGCGCAGGTGGCACAGGGTATGGCCCTAAATGTGGGATCCATCACAACATAAGCCCCTTTAAATCCTTGCACCCGCTACATTTTGTGGTTAGCATCCGATTTGGAATTGCGAATGACTTGCAACTCAGGTCTCTCAACGGGTGGGATCAGAGCCAAACATGGGGGCGCACATGAATCCGCTCAATTCACTTAGCGGCACGGTCATCACCGGGTTGGTGCTGACAGTATTGATGGTCTTGGCCATTTCGGCGATCGCCGGCGGCGGAGGCGCATAATCATGGAATTCAACGCTGATTTTTGGACGTTCTTGATCCGCTATGCCCACGTTGCGAGCGGCGTCATGTGGGTTGGTCTGCTTTGGTACTTCAATTTTGTCCAAGTGGCGGCGGTTGCCGGCATGCCGGACGAACTGAAACCCGCCATCGGCAAGCACATCGCCCCCCGGGCGTTGTTCTGGTTCCGCTGGGCGGCCTTATCCACCGTGGTCTTTGGCCTGTGGCTGGCCGGGGCCGAGGGATATCTGGGTGATGCCATGGCTTTGGGGATCACCAACAGTGGCGCCCGCGAAGCAACCATCGGGTTTGGCATGTGGCTGGGTCTGATCATGGCCTTTAATGTTTGGATGATCATTTGGCCCAACCAGAAAAAGGTTCTGGGGATGGTCGAAGCCAGCGACGACGAAAAGAAAGCCGCCGCACGGATGGCCTTGATGGCATCGCGAACCAACACCGCCCTTTCCATCCCCATGCTGTTTGCCATGCTTGGCATCCGCCACTTGGCCGACATGGGGGTGTTTGGGTAACCCAACCGCCCAGACACTAATCCGAACACGCGTCCGGGGGCTGCTGGAGAAATCCAGTGGCCCCTTTCTTTTCCGACTCAGGTCTCTGCGACGGCAAAAAAGGCGGATGACAACGGCGACCATCAAGCTTCCGGCAGATCGCGGGACGGTCTTGATGATTCCCTACTCCACCGCGATCAGGGCGGCTGCGACCAGGCGCTCGCCGGACAACAACACATTGAACGTGCGGCACGCTGCCCCGGTATTCATAACCTCGAACCCCAACCCAGCGTCGCGGATCAGGGCAGCCAAGTCCGGGGGCAAAACAGCCAAATCCGACCCCGCACCGATCAACAACACATCCAGCGGTTCGGGTGCTTTGATTAGCGGTTCAAGGTGATCGGCAGACAATTCCGTGAAGCCAGTGGGTGACCAAGGCAATGTGCGTTCTGGGAACACCAGCACCGATCCGGTGTAGCGCACGTCGGAGACGGCAAATCCCCCACCCCCATAGGATTGAACGACCTGGGCACCCCCAGGTTCAACCGGATTTATTTCCATGGGGTCCAGAATATCACGGAGTCACAATCCGGATACCGGCCAGCTACGGCATCCAAACCCTAAAACTGCCTAGGCTTCGCCTTTGGAGTCCGCTGTGGAGTCGTCCGTGATCTTTTTTGGGTCGTCCGAGTCTTTGGCCTCAACCCGTTCGGCGTTGGCGTATTTGCCCCTTGGCGCGCCTTTGGCACCCCGATGGACGCCCAGGAATATCAGCGCCGGGGCGGCAATAAAGATCGATGAATAAGTGCCGACCAAAACCCCCCAGATCATGGCAAAGGTGAAGCCGCGGATGACTTCGCCGCCAAAGAAGAACAAAGCGAACAACGCCAACAATGTGGTCACCGACGTCATGACCGTCCGCGCCAAGGTGTCATTCACCGATTTATTCAGCAGATCCACCAAGGGCAAGGATCGGTATTTGTGCAGGTTTTCCCTGACCCGGTCATAAATGACCACGGTGTCATTCATGGAATAGCCGATGATGGTCAGGATCGCAGCAATGATCGACAGATTGAATTCCAGGCGTGCCAGGGCAAACACCCCGATGGTCAAGAACACGTCATGGACCAAGGCGATAATGGCACCGACGCTGAATTGCCATTCGAATCGCAACCAGATGTAGAACATCATGGCGGCCATAGCGATGGTCAACGCCAGCACCCCGCTGCGGATCAGCTCGGAACTGACTTTCGGTCCAACGAACTCCACCCGGCGGTATTCCACCTCGCCAATATCCGAGGCAAAGACGGCTTTGATCGCATCGACAGCGGCCTGTTGGGCTTCTTCTCCACCGTCTTGTTGTTCCACGCGGATCAACACGTCTCGGGGATCGCCGAATTCCTGCATGGACACATCGCCCAGGCCCAAGGTCGCCGCGGCATCACGCATGGCGCCAATATTGGCACCGGTCTCAACGCGGGCCTCCACCAAAATTCCGCCACGGAAATCGATGCCAAAATTCAGGCCCAGTGCCAGGTAAAAAATCACCGACGCAACCGCCGCCAGCCCCGACAGGCCGAACGCCGCTTTGCGCAGCCGCAAAAAGTTGATGTTGGTTTCTTTGGGAACCAGTCGGATCAAAATCATGGGTTTAGGGCTCTAAATTGGCAAAACATTGGGTCTGGTACGGGTCAACCAGAGGGACACCAATAATCGGGTAACGGTGATGGCGGTGAAGAACGACGTGACAATGCCAATGGCCAGGGTCACGGCAAATCCCTTGACCGGCCCCGACCCAAACATGAACAGAATGATCGCGGCGATAAACGTCGTGACGTTGGCGTCGATGATGGTGGTCATGGCGCGCTTGTACCCCGCGTCCACCGAGGCAAAGGGTGTTTTGCCCAGGGCCATTTCTTCGCGAATGCGCTCGAAAATCAGCACATTGGCGTCCACGGCCATGCCGATGGTCAGGATGATCCCGGCGATGCCGGGCAACGTAAGCGTTGCCTGCAAGGCCGACAGCCCCGCCGCCAACAGCATCATATTGATCAACAACGCCAAGTCAGCGGCTAAGCCAAACATCCCATAGGCCGCGAGCATAAAGATCATCACCAGGACGAACGCCAAGACGGAAGCGATTTTGCCAGCGGCTACGGAGTCCGCCCCAAGGCCCGGTCCAACCGAGCGTTCTTCCAAAATCACCAGGGGTGCCGGCAAAGCACCAGCCCGCAGCAGTGTGGCCAAATCACCCGCTGATTGGGCGTCGAAGCTGCCGGTAATCTGGCCGGTGCCCCCCAAAATCGCCGTCTGGATTCGCGGGGCGCTGATGATTTTGCCGTCCAAGATAATGGCGAAAAGTTTGCCAACATTTTGCGAGGTGGCGTCGGCAAATCGTTTGCCCCCAGTGGCGTTGAATTGCAGAGATACCGCGAACTGGCCGTTTTGATCGGTGGTGACTTGGGAATTGGTGAGCATTTCACCGGTGATGATCGCCCGCCGTTCGACCACCCATAAAGTCGGCTCACCGTTCGCGTCGACATCTGAATCGTGGGGAACAATTTCGGACCCCGGCGGCAGACGCCCAGCCAAGGCATCAACAATGGAAGTTTCTTGGTCCACCATCTGGAATGTCATTTTGGCGGTTTGCCCCAACAGACGTTTGATCCGGTCTGGATCGTCCACACCCGGCAACTGGACCAAGATTCGGTCCGTGCCTTGGCGCTGAATGCTGGGTTCTTGGGTGCCGGTTTCGTCGATACGCCGACGCACCACTTCGATGGATTGTTGAACGGCGTCCGCTGTTCGGGCAAGGATCGCTTCTTCCGACAGAGCGACGATGATGTCGCCATCGTTGGTGTCGTCCACCTCGATGTCGGGAATACCAACGCCAAAATTGCTGGTGCGCACCACATTTGCCAGGGCGTTAATAAGGGTCAACGCGATGGGCAATTGGTCCAATTCTCGGATGCGCAAATGTACGGCATTGTCGTCGCCGATGGTGAGCCCGGTATAGCCGACGAATTCACCACGCAATGTGGTTCGGATTTCGCCCTCTAAATCCTCCAGGCGTTCCTGGATGACCGCCTGAACGTCAACTTCCAACAGCAGGTGGGAGCCGCCCCGAAGATCGAGCCCTAAATTGATTTGCTTGTGGGGCATCCAGTTGGGCAAGTCTGCGCGCCCCTCGTCCGACATAAAGTTCGGGGCGACGAAAACCAGCCCCACGACCAAGACCGCAAGGATCGAATAGATTTTCCATCGGGCGAAATAGAGCACGGATTGCCCCTAGTTCTTGTTGGCGGGCTTGCCGCCTTTTTTATCCGCAGGCTCAGGCTTTGACAGCACATCGGCCAAGGTGGATCGGATCGCCTCCACCCGCACCCCATTGGCGGCGTCAATTTCCAAAGTCACCCGGGCCATCTCCCCTTCGGTTTCCGTAACCTTGATGACCTTGCCTACCAAGCCACCGGCGGTGACCACTTTGTCTCCGCGGCGCACGGCATCGACCAAGGATCGATGGTCTTTGGCTTTCTTTTGTTGAGGCCGGATCAACAGGAAATAAAACACCACGAAGATCAGGGCGATCGGCAGCAGGAATTCAAACAAACCCTGGGTGCCGGGCGCCGCAGCAGCCTGGGCGTATGCCGGAGAAACGAACATGCACGTGCTCTACAATGTGGATACGGGGATTGGCCGGGACTATAACAGATTAAGAACGGGCCGCCAGATGGCACGGCCCCGGCGGATTTAAGAGATTTTGAGCACGATATGGATCAAGACCCACTGGAACGCATCGCGGCGGCACTTGAACAGCTGGTCCCGACCGCCTCTGGCCCAACAGATTTGGCCGGGGCGGATGCCTTTGTTTGGCACGCCGCCGCTAATTCCCTGCGCCCCGTGGCCAAAGTCAGCCGCGTTCCCCTGGCATTATTAAAGGGCATCGATCCGGTGCGGGACCAATTGCTGGAAAACACCCAGCGGTTCGCCAAGGGCCTCCCCGCCAACAATGCCTTGTTATGGGGGGCCCGGGGCATGGGCAAAAGCTCGCTGATCAAGGCCGTGCACGGGGATATCGTCGCCGAAGCCCCCGGGGCATTGGCGTTGGTGGAAATCCATCGGGACGATATCGCTAGCCTGGGCGAGCTTATGGGTGTGCTGGCGGGATCCGATCGTCGCGTCATTGTGTTCTGCGATGATTTGTCTTTTGACGGGGGCAGCGCCTATCAATCGTTGAAGGGCGCATTAGAAGGCGGCATCGAAGGCCGACCGGGGAATGTGGTGATCTATGCCACATCAAATCGCCGCCACATGATGCCCAGGGACATGATCGAAAACGAGCAATCCACGGCGATCAGCCCGGGTGAGGCGGTGGAGGAAAAGGTCTCGTTATCAGATCGTTTCGGATTGTGGCTGGGGTTCCACGCCACATCCCAGGAAGATTTCTTCGCCATGGTTGAGGCCTACGCCGACCATTTCGGCTTGGACGTGGCCGTTGACGCATTGCATGGAGCTGCCATTGAATGGTCGATGATCAGGGGTGCCCGATCCGGCCGGGTGGCGTGGCAATTTATTCAAGACCTGGCCGGCAAGCTGGGCAAGACATTGGACGGGTGATGACGGACCAAGTGATCGACATTGTGATGGCAACGCCGGACGCGATCCCCGATATGGCCCAATCGTTCGTGGCTTCCTGGGGCACATTCGATGGCGCGGCTGTGGGATTGGTGGCGGTTGTTGATGGCGAGGCCGTGGGAACCGTCACCCTGAAATCCGATGACTGGCGACCCAGGGAAGATTTGTCGCCCTGGTTAGGCGGCCTGTTCGTGCTGCCCGATCATCGTGGCCGGGGTATTGCCGGGAGGCTGGTGGCGGCGTTGGCGGATGAGGCCCGCCAGCGGGGCGTCGAAATTCTGTACACCGATTGCCATGCCGCCACGGTGCTGTTGCCGGGATGGCAGCCTATCGAAAACAGCGCGCTGTTCAGCCTTGATCTTGCGACCTAGTTCAGCATTTCCATCTTGATTTTGGCCAACGCTTCCATGTCGGGCTCCAGTTCTTTGTTGCCGACTTTGTAGCCGTTCATGCGCAGAATATAGGCGATCAAATCCAAATAGGTCTGATCGGGAAAAACGCCCGGGGTGTTCTTCGGCATGTTCGTTGAAACGAATTCAAACAGATCCGCCACGGTGCCTTCGGCCCACCGCCGTTGAAAATCGCTGCCGACCAGCGACGGGGTTTCGAAGCCGTCTCCGTATAGGTCCCGCCCATGGCATCGCGGGCAGGTCGATGGGTACAGATCCTGACCGATTGAGGCTTGTTCCAAAGTGAACACCCCGTCGCGAACGGAATTCGCCGGGCGGGCCATGAACACAACGGCCAAGACGGCGATGACCGCCACCACTATCCCGCCCAGGAAAATCGGATTTTTGAACATGACTTTCTCCTCCGGCGGGACGGTCCCACATTCTGACCCCGACCACAATTAGTTGCGGCATTGCGCCTAGGTGCCATTGCGGCAAACGGTCGCATGGCATGGGGTTCATCATGGCCGCATAATTTGTGGAACAGAGGAGATTTTATGAATTCGCCTCCAATCGCCTCGGTATTCGCCGTCGCCGCGCTTTCCCTATCCGGGGCCCTGGCCCTGGCCGCACCGGCTCATGCCGACGGTGCCCCATGGGTCGACACTGCCGCTGCTGTCACCGAGAATCTGTCAGCCCAGGGCGGCACCGCGATTTTTTCGCGCCTGCGCACCGATCAAATCAATTTGGTCTTGTTGATGGAGGACACCACGTCGGCCATGTCGGCGTTCTTCGGCGAGGCTTTGGCGGGAGATGCCTTGGCCAACGCCACATCAAATATTCAGGGACTTGGGCGTCATATTGATGGCTATCTGGCCGCCCCGGGCTCCGAACATCTGAGCCAAGCCAGCGATGCCTTATTGCTGGCGATGAACAATTTGCAAGACGCCGGGCTCCAGGCCATGGGTGCCTATACCATTGCCGCCGGTTTGCGATTGTCGGTGTTGCAAGAACAAGCCGCCGCTGGCATGACCGGTGCGGCGGATGCACTGCGAGGAGAGGCCGCGGTGTTTTCAGACCGCATTGATGCCTGGGTGGTGCAATACACGTTGATCACCGAGGAAGTTTTCGAGGCCATTCAGTGCGCGGGATTGCCCGTCGATCCCGGCGGGCCGGAGCGCGCCGTTGCCGACGCCATGGGTCCGGCGATTGACGCTGCGGCTGGGTGGCGGGTTCTCGCCACGAACTAATCCGGAAACCGTCATGGCCGGACTTGATCCGGCCATCCACGTCTGGATGTCACTTTAATCTTCGGGCATCCCCAGGCGGCGCCAAGTATCGAGTAGCCCCTCGGTGTGGTCCTGATCCACA
Source organism: Alphaproteobacteria bacterium (assembly GCA_018658465.1). GTDB lineage: Bacteria > Pseudomonadota > Alphaproteobacteria > UBA2966 > CAIVPW01 > JABHVE01. The sequence continues at coordinate 3,817 of JABHVE010000097.1, read as the reverse complement.
TGAACGCGGAACTCGTTCCTCATGAATTCTATCGTCGAAGTCTCTGGCTGAGCCTCCATGGCCAACTCCATTTGCGCTTGGGCGTCGTCCCCGCGCCCAAGGCGGTCAAACGCTGTCGCCAAAACAAGGCGCGCAACCCAGGCGTTGCCGGGTTGAACATCCGGCCGGTCGAGAACCTGCTCGGCCGCAGCCACCGCTTCTTCGTACTGTTGCGTGTTGAGGTATACGACCCCCAATGCCGGAACAACGTACAAAGGCGTGACGGGGCTAAGGCGTATCGCCAATAGAAATGCCCTAACAGCCTCGGCCGGTTTTGCGGCAATTGCCAGGGCACTGCCAAGAAAGTAATGGCTTACAAAGTCATTGGGGTCTAATTCCACCGCCTTTTGCGCGAACTCCACAGCCAGATCGACCTGTCCCATCCGAAGATGATAATCGGATCTGGCTGCATTGGCATACGCGTGGCTTGGGTCCAATTCCAAAGCCCGGTCAGAAAGCGTGAGGGCGTCTTCGAAGCGATCCTGATTTGTGTAGATGTGACCAAGAACGGTAATGGCTGAAACAAAATTAGGCTCGATGGCAATCGCCCTTTCCGCCAAATTTATTGCCAATCCAATGCGGCTGGGATCGAGGCTCGAAAATTCGGCCAAGGATTGTTGGAATAGAAGCCAAGCCTCGAGGTTGTCTGTCTCGCGGCCAAGAACTCTGTCCCGTTCGCCCGTGACAAGTTCGGCACTAATATTGGTGACGATGTTAAGGGTGATGTCGTCTTTCACCGCAAATAGGTCATCCAGGTCGCGGTCATAATTATCGGCCCAAACGTGTTGGCCGCCGATGGCGTCGATGAGCTGGGCGGTCACCCGGATGCGGTCCCCGTCTCGCTGGAAACTTCCCTCCAACACGTAGCGAATTCCCAATTCCTCGGCGATTTGCTTAACGGTCGCGTCACTGTCTTTGTAGGTAAAGGTGGTGGTGCGGGAAATCACGAACAATCCGGACAATTTTGACAAGGCGGTCAAAATGTCTTCGCTGAAGCTTTCGGCCAGAAATGCGTCGGCCTCGTCGATGCCAAGGTTGTTGAACGCCAACACCGCAATGGAGGGTTTGTCGGGCAGCGGCAAAGCCATGTCGGCGGCCTCGACGGCCTCTGGCCTAGTCAACCAGTCGCTGACGCCAAATCCAATTTCAAGAAACAAGGCGGCGACGGCGATGGCAATTCCGACGTTGACGCGCTTTTTTACTTTGGACCATCGACCGTCGGGCGCCGCCGGAGTGGCGGATGGGTCTTGTACGTTCATCGGTCAATTACCAAGACAGGGCGTCTCCCACCACGACAACTCCCCTAGGGGTTGGGCCAGAGTATGAGTGGGATGGTATGGGGTCAACTCGGCAACGCTATTTTTGGAACAACAACCCGACGCCAATGATGTCGGTGGTCCCATGGACTTCGTGGACCCCGCGTTCCTGGGCAATCAAAGTCAGGCCGGCGTCGGTGGCGGCTTGGATCGCATAGGCCGGATTGTGGGAGAAAAAGCCCGCGACATTGACCGAGAATTTTTCGCAGTCGTCGTCAACAAACAGGGTCAGCGCCAAGGTGCCGTCGGGATTTAGCACCCGGTGAAATTTAGCGAAGATTTGATCAAGCCTAGAAAAATGCACCAGGACTGCGGCGGCAACCACCCTGTCGAAACGGCGTTGGCCATCGGACAAGTAATGCTCCAAGTCGTCTTCGATCAGGGTGTCGTACAGGTCTTTTTTGCGCGCCTTTTCCACCATATCCGGGGACAGGTCGACGCCTTCTAAATGTCGCGCATAGGGTCGCAGCAAGGTGGCGAGAGTCCCGGTGCCGCACCCGGCATCCAATATCGCCAGGTCTGTGCGGTCACCTTCAAAATTTAGAATCTTCGAAAGGATTTCATAGCCCTGGTAGCTTTCCGCGTCTTTATCCCAGTCCGCATTGCTCCAATCTTGGACCCGGGATTGGTAATAGGATTTTATGAACGAGGCCGGAGTGGTGGCGGGAGGATCCATCACCCCCAAATGGGCCAAGGCCAGTTCCGCCCCCGTGCGGTCATCCCCAGTGGCGCGCTTTAAGACGTGTTCGAAAGATGCGATGGCCTCAATTGATCGATCCTCGGACATCAGCACCTTGCCCAAATTGTAATGGGCGGCGGTGAATTCCGGTTGGATGGCCAGGGCGGCACGATAGCTGGCGATGGCTTGGTCCATCCGGCCCAACTGGTGAAGGGCAAGACCAAGATTGTGGTGGACCTCTGCCGACGCTGGTGGAATTGCCAATGCGGATTTATAGGCGGCGACGGCGTCTTCCATGCGCCCCAAACCCTTTAGGGCATTGCCCATATTAAAGTGCGCGGCGCCGTAATCCGGTTGCAGGGCGATCGCTGCGGCAAAGCAAGCCACCGCCTGATCCAATTCACCCAGATCCGCCAATACATTGGCCAAATTGAAATGGCCATCGGCTGAAGATGGGTTTTGCGCCAAGGACTGTTGATAGGCTGCCACGGCTTCGTGGGGCCGACCCAAATCCTTCAGGGCGTTCCCCAAATTGTAATGGGCATTGGCGTAGTCGGGCTGCAAAACCAATGCCTGACCGATCAGATCGACCGCCAGATCGTTGTTGCCTGCTTGGTGGGCCACCACCCCCAGCATATGCATGGGCACGGCCTGATTGGGGTCATCTTGCAACAGACGACGGTAAATCGCCTCGGCGTCCGCCAGTCGCCCCGCTGCATGATGAGCCAGTGCTTGGTTCAATAGATCGTCAGAAGGAGTCAATTCTTCCTCAAACTCGCCAACTGTCGATCGAGGTACTCCAGCGGGTTCACGGCCTCGGTGCCCAGACGAATTTCGAAATGCAGTTGGGGTTCAAGGACGCTGCCCGTGGCCCCCGCCGTTGCGATCATTTGGCCCCGGGTCACTTGGTCGCCGCGCTGAACCAATATCTGGCCGTTGTGGGCATAGGCGGTGACCCAGCCATCGGAATGGCGGATCAGCAATAAATTGCCAAGGCCCGGCAGCTCGTTCCCGGCATAGGCGATCACCCCGTTTTCGGCGGCCAGGACCGGCGCGCCTGACGGGGCTTGGATGTTGATGCCGTCGTTGTGGACACCGCCACCTTGGGGCCCGAACCCGGTAATCACCCTGCCCTGCAAAGGCCAGGCAAATCTGCCCCCGGCCAATGGCGCGGGATCGGGTATGGCTTCCACCACGGCGTTTGGCCCGGGCGATGGCGCACGCGTTGTAACCCGGGCGGCAGCGGGCAAGGTCAAGGCCTGCCCCGGCACAATCAAATAAGGCGCTGTGAGAGCGTTGGTACGCGCAAGGCTGGCCATGTCGACCCCATACAGGCGCGAAATGTCGTACAGGGTGTCGCCGGTCTGGACCACATGGCGTTCTGGGGCGGGAAGCACCAGCCGTTGGCCCGGCACCACAAAGTATGGCGGCTTTAAGCCGTTGGCGGCGATCAGAGACGGCAGGCTGACACCGTATTGGCGGGCCACGGAATGGACGGTATCCCCCTGGACCGCCACAACGATTTCGCCGCCGCCAGGGGCAGGCTGATAGGCACCCTTGTTGGACACCGGGGCCATTACACCGTTGGTGCAGGCCGTAACCCCAAAGACCACAAGGATCAACGCGCCCGCAATGTTCCGGCTTGTCATGGGAACGGAGTGTACGGCCAAGGGGCGTAAATTCAAATAAGGCTTCCATGCCGTTCAGATTCACGCGCCTATGGCGGGCGCGATCTGCAATTGTTGTACCGTTCAGATTCACGCGCCTATGGCGGGCGCGATCT
>JABHVE010000021.1 GCA_018658465.1 Alphaproteobacteria bacterium | reverse complement strand
CTCGCTGCACATCGCGCACCATGCGCCCGCCCTGGGATACCACCAGCGCCCGCCAGCCTGCCCGTACGAGGGCGGCGGTGACGTCGACCACACCGCGTTCCACCCCGCCCGCCACCAGCGCCGGAAGCACTTGGAGGATGGCCGGGGGCTGGGCTTCCGACTGTTCAGCCGGAATGTTAGAACCAGTGGCTTGGGCGAAATCCGATACGCTCATCACTTGCTTCAATCTGGTGGCGGCTGCGACATGAAATCTGATCGACCAGGGCACCTGGGCCGCGACGACAACAACACCCTTGCGTACCACAAATCGCCGGGCATTGCCCCTGGCGTGGTGTTTCTAAGCGGCTACCAATCGGATATGTCCGGGACCAAAGCGGTGGCCTTAGAGACCGCCTGCACGGAAAATTCCCGTGCCTATGTACGGTTTGATTATACCGGACACGGGAGCTCATCCGGCGCATTCGAAGACTGTGTGGTTTCCGATTGGGTCGCCGATACCTTGGCCATATTGGACCAATGCACCGACGGCCCCCAGGTGTTGGTGGGGTCCAGCATGGGCGGTTGGATCGCATTACTTGCTGCCCTGGCCCGCCCCGACCGGATTGCCGGGTTGGTGGGCATCGCCCCTGCCCCAGATTTCACCGAAGACCTGTTGCTAGCCAAAGCCACCGATGCCGAGCGCGCGGTCTTCGAGCGCGACGGGGTTTGGCGCAAGCCATACGGCGACGGTGACGATGAATTCATTGTCACCAAGGGGTTGATCGATGACGGCCGCAAACATTTGCTGCTGGGCGATCCAATCCCCATTGGCATTCCGGTGCGGCTGATCCACGGCACGGCTGATGATGTTGTGCCATGGGAAACATCCCAGCGATTGATGGATGCCCTGGCCAGCACCGATGTGATTTTCACCCCGGTGGATGGGGCGGGTCACCGGATGTCAGAACCCCACGAGCTGGATGTGGTTCTGGCCACAGTCGAAGATCTATGCCGGGCCTTGGAGCCTCAGACCAGGGACGCCAACCCGGCCCGGTAATTGGGGTATTTCAAGGTGACGCCCAGGTCGGATTTGATCTTGGCGTTAATAACGCGCTTGTTGTCGCGATAAAACGATTGGGCCATTTCCGACAACTCCGCGTCGGCGAAATCCACCAAGGCTGGCGGCTCCACCCCCAATAATTCACAGCCATAGGCCGTCACATCCGACGACGCCGCCGGTTCATCGTCGCAAACATTGTACACCGACCCAGGCGACGGCGCGGCCATGGAGGCCCGCAACACGGCGACGATGTCGTCCACATGAATGCGGGAAAATGTATGCCCCGGTTTGTTGATACGCCGGGCAGCACCGCTGCGAATTTGATCCAGGGGGCTGCGGCCCGGGCCGTAAATGCCGGCCAATCGGAAGATGTGCACGGGCAATGATGTCTCGCGCCACAGCACGAACCAAGTGCCTTCGGCCATGACCCGACGGTGGGATCGTTCGGCCGTTGGCGCCATTTCAGCTGTTTCATCCACCCAGTCACCGCCCCGGTCGCCGTAAACCCCTGTTGTGGACAGGTAGCCAACCCATGTCGCCTGGGCCTCCGCCACAAACGCCGCCATGGCATCCAACACCGGATCGCCATGAGAATCCGGCGGCACCGAATTCAGAATGTGCGTCGCGCCCTTTAGAACATCGGGGGACATGGGATGATCGCGATCAAATAGGTGGGCAGTGATCCCATCATCGGCCAAAGTTTTTTGGTGTTCCGCGGTGCGGCAGGTCCCCGACACAGTCCAACCATCGGCCATCAAGGATTTGGCCAACGCCGTGCCGGTGTACCCCAATCCGAAACAAAACAAGTGGGACATTAGTTGGCCCATTCCTGACGCACAGCGTCGTCTGTTTCTGCCCCAAGACGGGCGGATTTTTCGGTGTCGAAGCCGTCTGGGTCCAAAAGCCCCATGGCCCACACCGCCATCGCCCGTACCAGGGGTGAGGGATCATCCAACAAGTTTCGAACCTTGGGCACCAAGGTGGCATCCCCGGAATTACCCATTGCGATCAAGACGTTGCGCACAAATCGGTCGCGGCCAGTGCGCTTGATGGGGGACCCGGCGAACACTTCGCGAAACGATGGATCATCCAATTCCGCCAATTCCCCAAGACGCGGCGCGGTCAATTCGATGCGCGGCCAAACCGCTTGGTCCCTGGCCATTTTGGCGAATTTGTTCCACGGGCAAACCGCCAAGCAATCGTCGCAGCCAAAGATGCGATTGCCCATGGGAACGCGAAATTCTTGTGGAATGTGGCCTTTGTGTTCGATGGTCAAATAAGAAATGCAGCGCCTGGAATCCAATTGATACGGTTCGGGAAACGCATCGGTGGGGCACACATCCAGGCACATTGAACAGGTCCCGCATTCCCCGTCGGCGGGGTCGGACGGCTTCAAATCCAACGTCGTGAAAACTTCCCCCAACAGCAGCCACGACCCGAAATCCCGCGACAACAAATTGGTGTGCTTGCCCTGCCAGCCGATGCCCGCCTGGGCGGCCACGGGTTTTTCCATCACCGGGGCGGTGTCCACAAACACTTTCACTTCGGATTCGTATTCGTTGGCGATCCAGGTGCCCAAGCGTTTTAGCCGCCGCTTCATCACGTGGTGGTAATCCCGCCCCCGCGCATACGTCGCGATTTCCCCCTGAGTGGGGGCGGAGGGAACGTCACCCGGGCCGGGGCCGTAGTTCACGGCGGCGACGATGATGCTTTTGGCGTCGGGCCAAATCGCACCGGGGTGGGCCCGTCGGGGATTATCCATCCATTCCATGGTGCCGTGGCGACCATCGGCCAAAAACGCCGCCAGGCGATCGCCCGTGCCGGTGACCGTGGCGGGGTCAGCGATGCCAATGGCGTCAAACCCCAGGCTTTGGGCGTGATCCAAAATCGCGGCTTCGACCCCGCTAGCCACGCCAGACGCCATCAGAAATCCAAATTCTTATAGTGTTTCGGCGGTTTAAGGCCGGGAATCAAATCCTCTAAAAGCGGCTGGAAACTGGGCCGGGATTTAACCCGGGCGTACCAATCTTTTGCCGCCGGGACCTCGGGCCAGGGAATATCATCCATGTAATCCAGGCACGAAAGTTGGGCGGCGGCGGCAACATCCGCCAGGCTGAAATTTTCACCCGCCAACCACCGGCGGCGTTCGGTGAGGTACGAAATATAGGCCAGATTGGGGCCTAAATTTTCGTGGCCCGCGCGGATCGCCACGGAATCCGGCGCCCCCATTCCCATGAATTGTTTGTACAGCTTTTCATCCACCAGATTGCGGGTGACCTCGGTGTAAAATTTTACCCCGAACCAGTCCCGCAGGCGCCGGGTTTCCGCCCGCACCAACAGGTCCGAACCAATCAATGTGTCCTTTGGGTGGCTTTCATCCAGGAATTCACAGATCACCCCGGCCCCGGACAAGACCTGTCCTTCGGTTTCCACCAAAACCGGCACCTCGCCCGTGGGGTTCATGGCCAAAAATTCGGGTCGGCGTTCCCACACCTTTTCCACGACCATATCGAAATCCAGGCCCTTTTCGCCCAGAACGATCCGTACTTCGCGGGAAAACGGTGACAGCCAGCCGTGGTACAGGGTGCGAATCAAAGGACTTTTTTCCAGGTAGTTTGCGCAAGCTTGGCGGATCGTACAGATTGCGCTCACTCAGGCAATAGGCCAAACTCTGGGCCACCAATCCCGACGCCGCACAGCGAGGCGATTTTGGCGCTTTTGCAAATCCTCGTGCTTGCCGCTGTTCAGGGCATCACCGAGTTTCTTCCCATCTCCTCCCAAGCCCATCTGATTCTGGTGGATGATTTTGCCAGTTGGCCAGACGCCGGCCTGGAAATCCGCATCGCCGTGCATGTGGGCAGTTTGGGCGCAGTGATATTGTATTTCCGCCGGGACATGTGGGCGGTCATCAAGGGCTTGTTCCAAATGTTGATCGGCCGATCCAGCGATGGCGCACGCCTGGCCATCCATTTGTTTATCGCCGCCGTACCGGTCATTGGTGCCGGTGCCGTTTTGGTGTTGTTGGATCTGGCCGATGCCCTGCAAAGCCCCACGGTGATCGCGTGGACCATGTTGGTGTTTGGCATTCTTTTGTGGTTCGCCGACAGGGTGGGCATGACCGTACGACGGATCGAACACATGACCGGCGGTGCCGCACTGATCATTGGATT
>JABHVE010000022.1 GCA_018658465.1 Alphaproteobacteria bacterium | reverse complement strand
GGGGACAGTCCCTGCAATGCCCGCTCTGGCTCGGTGTTGAGTGGGTAAAAAACGAACTGTTTTCCCGCCAAAACTTCCAGCCCCGGCAACCGCGTCATTTCTCGCATGTCGCGTCGGAAACGGAGGCGGTACGCGATAAAATCTCCTAAATAATACCCCTTCGCGTTTTTGTACCTGCGAATTCGCCAATACAAATTTCGAGCGATCAGGTACCCGATTTTCCCAGCAGTGTTCATTAGACTGGTCGAAGCCAGGGCCCGCTTTCGAGCGGCCAGATGGCCCTCGGTGGGCTTTTCCAAAACCGGAGCGCCAGACCCGTCTTCCATGGCATGGTACGCTTTGGCTGCGGTGGGGATGGATTCGAATTCGTCAACTGCCCACAAAAATCGGCGCTGATACCTAGCCGGCTCAATATTGCGCATAGCTACGCCGTATTCCCGAGCCACCACACCTTCGTTGCGGCCGCCCTGCAGAATCAGGGTGAACTCCTTTGTGGCGAACTCGTTGTCCCAAAATCCGAGGGTTTCATTAAATGCGTGAACCACGTTGATGTAATCCATTCCCTCGGATTGGCGGGATCGGGGATGGTAAAATCCGCCAAGGGCATAGCCCCGCCCCAGGTGTCTGTCGCTGACCAATAAGTGGTTCAGTGTCAGGCCGAACCGTTCCTCGAACACCCGGGCTCGATCAATGACCGCAGCTTCGTCAAGGTCCGTCGGCCACGTGTCGGGAAACAGAAAATCCACTGTTGTGATGGACGTGAACAGTCCGTCGACGTTCAGTTTCTCATAGCCCTTTTGTTGTTCGGGAGTATTGCAATAGACGTGGATTTCGCTGCCGTAGTCCTCCTTCAACCTTTTTGCCAGGGCTGGGATGAAAAAACGCATGTGGGATCGGCCAATGATGGCGATCGAAGAGAATTTATTTTTTTCAGTCATACCAAAAGGCGATGGCCACGCAAAAGAGCTCTGCGGGCGATTGAATGGGAAATTTGTGGTGGGATATTGCGAAACGGACACGCTCCGCCATCAGGGTGAACAGCCATTTAAGCCGCGCCCCAATGCTGAAAACACGGTATCCGACCCATTACCGCCGGGTCAAGCGCGTCGCCGGTCCCAGCGTCCAGTTATCGGAACCAGCCGTCGCGTGCCTCCCCAGCCAAGGTCATTCCCTTTTGGATCAAGGCTTTGTCCAACCTCACGTCAGCCACCACCGCCGCGATCTTTACCCCAGCATCGCCGGTCCCATAGGGATTGGGAGTGTTGCGGCTGGTATTGCGGAAATCTTCATCGTCAAAGCACCGGCGTGCGGCATCATAAACTTGCTCGGCGTCATAGTCTGTATCGATGACGTTGTCCGCCCGTAAGCGGCCGTGCTGGCGCGCGCCAATGTTTACGGTGGGGCAACCAAATGCCGGGGTTTCTTTGATCCCCGATGATGAGTTTCCGATGCAGGCTACGCGCGCACCCGGTCTGCGAGCCAAAGCCAAGGCCCCGTGATAATTGTATCGCCCCAGGGACCGGTGCAATTGCACACCTGCTGGCGCATCGCCCATGGCTGCTTCGAGGGCCGTGATGATCCGACGCCCACCGGCATCATTATTTGGATAGGTCAGCAAAATCTGCGCGCCCTCATTGGCCAAGTGAAACATGGCAGTCAAGGACGGTGCCAATTGGTCTTCGGCTTCGTCGAATTCGGTGGCCACGGAATGCTGGGTAAAGATGACCACCGGTTGATCCAAATCTAATCCATATTGGTCCACCAGCTCGTCCCCCGTCGCCATGTTGCCCCGGGCAATGTTGTCGATCGCCGGAAATCCAACGGTGTGGACCCGCCAAGACTCTTCACCCATTCCCAAGATGCGATTGGTCGCCTGGTCGTTGGTGGTGAAATGCAAATGCGCCAATTTCGTCATGGCGTGGCGCACGGAATCGTCCAGGGCCCCGCCATCGGTCAGATCGCCGCCTTCGATATGGCCCGTGGGCACCCCCATTTGGGTTCCCGCGACAATGGCGGCAAAGCCTTCAAATCGGTCGGCGTAAACCAGCAGCAAATCGGGGGACAAATCCTCAAGGGCATCACACATGCCGGAAATTCCGCTGGCGATGGCCCGCGGCGTAGCGGAAAGGCGGTCGGTGGCAAGGCTAATTTTTACTTCCGCATGAATTTCAAACCCATCACCGCGAATTTCGTCCAAAGTCCGGCCGAAATCGTCGTCCAAGTGGGCCCCCGACACAATCAGCCGGTAATCCAGATCTGGATGGGCGTCGATGGCTCGCAACACAGGTTCTTGAAGTCCGTACTCCGCCCGGTTGCCTGTGAACACGGCAATAACTCGGCTCATGTGGCCGTCCCTTCCAACATCAATCTCAATCCCATTTCTAAATTTGTTGTGCTGCGCCAGCCAAATACAGCTTCGGTATCCTTCCCGTCCAGGATTAACACGGATGGCTTCCCTGGGGGGTTGGTTGAAACCACCGGTCTGTCCGGTTCCCCGGCAACCGCCAAAGCGGCTCGGACCAGGGCGCCCACAGAGGTCCCAACCCCCGATCCCACATTGTAGATCCCGGGATGAGGGTCGGCGATCGCAGTAACCAAGGCGCCGATCAAGTCGTCGATCCAAACAAAATCGCGAATGGGCGTTCCATCCCGCACGGTCAGCGGACCGGAACCGGGTATTTGCCCCAATATATCGCTGACCACGTTGTTCGGTGCCATGGCCGGGCCAAATGCGTTCGCCAACCGCAACACACATCCGCCGGCGGACAGAAACACGCCTTCGGCGGCCAGTTTTCCCTGGGCGTACAGGCCAGTGGCGGGAGTGGGGTCGGTCGTGGCGTGGGGGGCTTCGCTGTCGTCCCCGTACACCAAGGCCGAGGACAGCAAGATTGAAGCCGCGAAATCCTTCGCCACAAGGGTCTGGGCCATTTGCGTTGTCTCCGCAACGCCATCATGGCCAGCCGCTTCGGCCGCCGCCGCATCCCGTTCCCCTGCGCAATGCACCAACACGGCGTCGGGGCGGGCAGGGGTGTCCTGGTAATTGGAAACCACCACGGATTGGACCCCATCGGGCGCCTCGATTGGCCGACGCGATACCGCTGTCACATCGGCGCCACTGGCGGCAAGGCGTGCCACCAAGTGCCCACCAATAAACCCGGACGCCCCAGTGACAATGACGGGCGCGACCACTCCGTTGGCCTAGTCGTTCAGGCCCGCGACATCCGCTGCCGCGATTTGGACTTCTGCTTCAAGATCCCGCGTGGCAGTTTTGCCCAGCACATCGTCGAATCGGTCCGACAGCAAGGGGCCTGTTCCGGGGCGTTTGACCCAAGTGTTGGTGCGATCGAACACTGCGCCTTTGCGGACGGCCGCAGTGGTCACCACCGATGCGTAGGCAAAATCGATGACCGGTTGCTCGTCGGGCAAGATGGTTTTGCCGCCGCCACGGGCTTCCCAGATGGCACGGGTACCGACAATCAAATCACGCAATTCGTCGGGCTCGATGGAAATTCCGATGTCGGGGCCGGGCCAATCCCGGGTCATGGTGAAGTGCTTTTCCACGACGCAGGCCCCCAGTGCCACTGCCCCCAAGCAGGTCCAGAGCCCTAAGGAATGATCGGAGAGCCCCACGGGCACACCGGGAAACGCCGACTGTAATTCCGTGACCGCCCCCAGGCGGACCTTGTCATGGGGGGTTGGGTACATGCTGGTGCAATGAAACACCGCCACCGGCACGTCATGCTTTGCAATAACGGCCAAAGACGTTTGCACCGAGGCCAAATCATTCATGCCGGTGGAGATCAGCATGGGCCGTCCCATGGCGGCGATATGGTCGATCAGGGGCAAATTGTTGCATTCACCTGATCCGATTTTGAAGGCCGGGACTCCCATCTCGTTTAGCCGATCGGCGGCCTCCCGGGAAAACGGCGTGGAAAGATAAATAAGGCCGCGATCCCGGCAGTGCTGTTGAACGCGAAGCTCCTCGTCGGCGGTAAGCTCGCAGCGCTTGATGATGTCCCACAAACTTTCGTCGGAAATGTCCCCGGGCTTCATATCGGTGGGGATCATTTCCTTGTCAGTGATGTGGCATTGGAATTTGACCACCTCGCCACCGGCATCGGCCACCGCGTCCACCATTTCCAGGGCTTTGGCGACGTCCCCTTCGTGGTTGATGCCAACCTCGGGGATGACCAGGGGCGGGTGATCCGGACCAATGGTTCGGCCTTCGAACGTTACATCCATGGCGGACATTGCCTTCTATCTGCGGTCAAATTTTGTAGTCCTGACCGGAATAACGCTTCAAATTCTCCGGCTCGGAAAACCACGCAGCCGTTGCCTCTAGGCCCTTCAGCAACCCTTCGCGGCCGCCAGGATCGGGGGCCCAGCCCAGCAAGGATTTGGCTTTGTCGTTACTGGCCAACAGCCGATCCACTTCGCTGGCTTCCGGGCGCACCCGGGCCGGGTCCAAAATGATCTCGGCGTTTGACCCCATGACTTCGGCGATCATTGCGGCCAACTCGCCAACGCTGACTTCGAAGCCGCTGCCCAGATTGATGACTTCGCCGAGGCTGGCGTCGTTGCGGCCAATCTCCATGATCCCGCGGGCGGTGTCCCGGACGTAATTGAAATCCCGGGTCGGCGCCAGGGCTCCCAGTTGGATTTGGGTTTCACCCCGGGCGATTTGGGCGACGATTGTGGGGATCACCGCGCGCATGGATTGGCGGGGGCCATAGGTATTGAACGGCCGGGCAATGCTGACCGGCAATTCGAACGATCGGTAAAAAGAGATCGCCAGTTGGTCAGCCCCGATTTTCGATGCGGAATAGGGGGATTGCCCCACCACCGGGTGCTCTTCGGTGATCGGCACAAATTGCGCGGACCCGTAGACTTCAGAGGTTGAGGTGCAGACGACCCGGGTGGCGTCCTGGTCTCGCGCCGCCTGAAGCACGTTTAGGGTGCCCTTCACATTGGTATCCACATAGCTTTCGGCGGCCACATACGAATAGGGAATTCCGATCAGGGCCGCCAAATGCAGGACGGTATCGCATCCCGCCACAGCCGACCGCACCGATCCGCCGTCGCGGATGTCGCCGGCCACCACTTCGAAGCTTTCCCGCACCGGGGCGGAAAGGGTGTCCAACCATCCGTGTGTGCCCATGGATGTGTACATGGCGAACGCCCGCACATCGAAGCCGTCTTCGACCAGCAATTCCACAAGGTGGGAGCCAATGAAACCGTCGGCCCCGGTGACAAGAATTTTTTCCGACACGGCCTTACTCCTGATCCATCAACTGTTTGTATACCGTCATGGTCCGCTCGGCGACTAGGCGGTCGGAGAATTTGGCTTCGGCCAACATGCGGGCCTGGGCGCCGTATGTGCCGCGTAGGCTGGCATCGTTGATAAGAGTGGCCAAGGCGCTGGTCAGGGCCGCCCCATCCCCTGGCGCTGTCAAAAGCCCGGTTTCACCATGGTGCACGGCCTCGCGGCAGCCAGGAATATCGGCGGCGACTGCGGGGCGGCCACTGGCGGCTGCCTCCAGCAAGATTTTCGGCACGCCTTCGCCATAGGTGGACGGCAGGCACACAATATGGGCCTGGGACAAGACCTCTGGCATATCTGATCGGTGCCCCCACCATTCCAGGATCCCTTCGGCTTCCCACTGGCGCATGGTGTGTTCAGGCACCGACCGGGGATTGCTGGGCTGGGTGCCGCCAACCAGGGCGAACCGGGCATTCACGCCGTCCGCCTTCAGGCTGCGGGCGGCGTCGGCAAACGTTTGCACACCCTTTTCCCAGATCAACCGCGCGGGCATGACCACCACAGGCGTGCCGCCTGGGTCCGGCGATGGGGGGAAGGCATTCAAATCCACCCCCGATCCGGGAACAACAGTGGCCCGTGCCGGGTTGATTGCCTGGGCCTCGGTCAAGACTTCCAGATCCCCGTGATTTTGCACCATGGTCCAGGCATTGGGATGTCCCCGTGCGATCTTATATCCAGTGATGGCCAGGCTCCGTAAAACCGGGGCGACGCCGCCCTGGGCCACGAACAACTGACCCAGTCCGGTGACCAAGTTGACCACGGCAGGCACCCCTGTCATGCGCGCGGCTAGGCTGCCGTAAAGAATGGGTTTCACGGTCATGTGGTGGACCAAATCGGGGCGCAGGGAACGATAAAGCCGCACTAACGCCATTAGTGTCGCCGCCTCGCGCAGGGGGTTTCGGCTGCGCCGAGACAACGGAATTGGGTGGAACGTAAACCCGTATTCCCCCAAGGCATCGACACTGAAATCCGGCGGTGCCCACACGTGATCGGCGGGGGCAGCGATGTGAACGTCATCCCCGGCGGCCCTGGCTGCCAACCCCACGGGCAACCGGTGGGACACGAAAAAATAGCTCTCGTTGGTGACGAAAAGCAGACGTTTGCCGGTCATGTGAGCAAGGCGTTGAAGGCGGCGGCGACCCGGTCCAGGGCGAAGTCATCCGGCAACAGATTGGGCCGCTTGCCCATATCTGGGTTGGGTTCCAGGGCCGCCATTGCCTTGAGAAATTCGGCCCCAAAGGGCACCAAAGTCACGGCACCATCCGGGGCTTGGGCGGCCACATCAACCAGCCCGCCGGTGGTCGGCGTGGCGATAACTGGGGTGCCACAGACCAAAGCTTCCAGCGCCGCGTTGGGCAGGCCTTCCCACCGGGACGGCATCAAAAAGCCATCGGCACCGGCAATTTCGGGCCATGGATCGGGCACAAATCCCGGCAGCCGGACCCGGTCAGCGATCCCCAACTTTACGATCTGGGCCTCCAGGGAGGCGCGTTCTGCCCCGTCGCCAAATATGGTCATCTGGGAGTTTGTCGGCAAGTCGGCGAACATGTCCAACAGGTGGTCATAGGCTTTTTGGTGGATCAAATGCCCCGCCGAAACCAAGCGCAATCCGCCGCCTTTGGCGCGCACGGGGTTGCGGATCCCTTCGCGGATGGCGGTCACGTCGACCGGGTTCGGTAATTGCACCACTTGGTCGGGGCGGACGTTGAAATTTTGCACTAAATCCTGGGCCATGATTTCTGATTGGCAAATCACATGGTCCGCCCGGCGATACAGCATCCGATATGCGGCGCTGATGATCCCCGAATAGGGCAGGCTGGGCAGGCTGTCGGACGGGGTGTTGGATTCGCGAATGATCACCCGGGGCCGGAATCCCAAAAACGGCCGCATGGCTAGGATCGCCAAATTCACATATCCCAGGGTCGAAAAAACAGTATCTGGGCGCAAGCGGCGCAATGTGTTGAACAAACTGGGGATGGCGGCGCGCAGGCGCGGCCGGCCCAGATCGTGAACTGGCACGTCATCGGGGACCTGGGGCAATAGCCCTCCGGTGGCATCAAACACCACCAATTCTGGGGCAATCCGCGTCCGATCGACGTTACCGAGCAGTGTCAGCAAGACCCGCTGGGCCCCACCGATTTCATAGGACGGGATCACAAAAACGACGCGATCCATCCGAACACCTTATAGGGGCCAAGCCGGGCGCAACCAAATGCCATCGCTACAGGCCGATCAAACCCACATATTTGTTGGTCGATGAAAACACCCGCCATGGGCGGCTTTGGGCGGTGGCAAAGTCCCGAAAGAACAGATTGTCGTGAATGTCATCCATCACGATGACCGAATTTTCACTCATGCGAGTTCCAAGCAAGGTCATGGCCGTGGATCGGCCCGACCGCGATTTATCTGAATCGTAATGCAGCAAATCGATTTGATCAGCTTCGGCCAAAATCATTGGAAGGTTCTTGCGGTCGCCTTCGATGTGCAGAGTCCATCGGCTTTTCAGATCGTCGTCCACCAAATACCCCACATATTGTTCGGGGCGTTCCAGTCGAAAATAGGGAAAATCGCTTGAATACAAATGCCCCATTTCATTTGTCGCCATGGCGGACAGGATGCACTGAGAACTAAACCCAGCCGCCACACCCGTCTCCACCATCGTTTGGGGCTTCAGATGGCGCACCAGAAAATACAGCAGCCGACAATCGCCGCCGCCGCCCAAGTCAACATCAATGGCCGCCAGTTTTTCCTCGGCATGTTTTCCCAAGGCCGTGTCAAATTCGACGGCCTCGGCCCAGGCGGGCGGGTTCAGTGCGCTGGCAAAGGCGTCCAGGGGCTCGGCATGTTCGGCACACCAGGCAGCAGACTGGGCTTCTTCTGCCCGGCGATTGCGTTCGGTCAGACGCAGCCACAGCTTTTCCATCATGACTGGCAAAAATCCGCCGCGCAGGGCGTTTGCGGTAAGGTTTTTTATGGTTGGGCTCTGCATCTCTAGGGCACCGAGTTTGATCGCGGCACTTCTTTTTTGTGCTGAGAATAGGCCTGGGTAGAAAGAAATACGGCGAAGATTGCAAAAACGAACAAGCCGTAATCGGCGCGGTATCGAATTGCCGAACCTGGGTTCAGAATCCCGAATGGGTAGTTGGGGAACAATATCCAAAAAAGAGAAAATGTCGAAAAAATCAGGGCGTGGACAGGAAGCCTGGGAAGATTGCGCGCTGCGTAAAAAACCAGCACGAATATGATGAACAGGCCTTCGAAATAGGTGGCGATTTGCATGACATTGCCCGAGGTCATGGCCTCGGTCATGGTCGGCCCCATAAAGGATTGGAACATTCCGTAAGGGGCGCGCCAAAAAACATCGAATTGGTCCACCCAGAAAACCTCACGCGTTGAACGGCCGCTCTCAAAATGCGGCGCGACCGCGAAGGAAAGTTCGTCCACCACGTCCCGCAACCAATACAACGGCAACAAACTCGCCGCCCCTGCCGCCAGGGCTGCAATCGCCTTGTGCCGGACATGTCGAAAAATCAAGATCATGCCGAAAGCGTACAGCAGCGCCGGCGCATAGTGGGTCTTGAAGACGAACACGATCCAAACCGCGACCAGGTGCCCCAATCGCAACCTTGCTCGGCCGTAATGCAGATCGATCAAAAATCCAACGGCGTAGCCCATCGCGAAAACAACGATTGCGTCTTTGCCGGAAATTGACGACCACAGGGTGAACGACGGCAAAAACATCAACAAAAACATTCGATTGCGAAGGTCCACCGGTAGGGCTCGCAAAACTTGGTAAAGCCCAAGGAAGGCGAGGGCCTGAAAGGCAATGTTGATTAGTATTTTGCTGCCAAAAAGGAAGAACCCGAAGAGCCCCCCCAAATTGATCCAAATCATGTTTGAATCGAGAAACCATCGGGTCCCCAAAGCCAAACTGTCTTGTTGGCGCACGCCGGAATCCCCAAGTGAGGTGAATTCCGGAATGACTACCTGGGCAACCACGGACATGACGCTGCGATACAAAAACAGCGTCAGCAGCATGTTCCGCCAAACCCGGACTTCTTCGTTGTGGGAATGCGAACCCACAACGCCCGTCAAATCCGGGTTCCAGGGAGCGGTGGTCACAAGGTCACCGCCTTGATCCACTCCGTATCAGGGCAACCAGGAGAACCAATAGCGATCCTCCAAGGATCCATCCGAAAACTAACACCCAGAAATCCTGAACCAAATTTGGGCTGGTCGGCTGGCTTGATACAAAGGGCTGTTCAATTACCTGGGCGGCGTAGGGCAAATCGGTCTGGGTTAGCATCAACCGGCGTTCTTCGTTGGCCAAAAGCCCGACAAACATTTCGCGAAATTCAAGGACCGCCGTTTCCCTTATTTGTTCTTCAAGATATGCCTTGCGCTGGCGAGTGGCGCGGAGATCTGCCTCGCGGACAAAAGCGTCTGCTTCCCGATAAACGGTATCCAGCAGCCACAAGGCAAATACCGGGTCGGCGCTGCGGGTGGACACTGTGGTAAACGGGCTCCCGGTTTCTTTGCGAATAGCGATCGCGCCGGACAAGAATTCCGCGAAGGATTGTGTGGTTGGGGCCGACCACGTGGGCAGGTGAAGCCGTTCCCGAATACCCTGCTCGAATTCGAAACGCCTGCCGCTTGGCTTAATCCAGGACTGCGTTTGGGAGTCCCAACCGCCGGCAAACGTTGTACGAATGATGTCGTATTCTTCCTCAAGGTGTTGGACAAATTCCAGGGAGCTAATTGTGACTTCAAGGCGGTCGAATGTGGTGGCTGGGCCGCCACCGCCGTCCCCCAAGTTCAGGCCAAGACCTTCCCCCAGGCTTCGTAGGGTGCTGGATGTGGAGGTGGTTTGGGTTACCGCCGGGGCCACGGTCATTGACGCAACGTAAACCGGGCCAAAGTTGAGCAGGTTTTGCGCACCAAACCAGCTGCCTGCAATGGCCGCCAACATCAAAACCCACCACCCCCGCAATAACGCGCGAAAAACAAACCCGACATCGAACATTTCTCCACCGTCAGGCAAAGCGATCGGCGTGAGTGGAGGGGTGCCGGGATCCGCGGAGGGCTCGGATGGTGCCTGTTGGTCGTCAGGATTGGTGGGAACATTCGTCATGTGCGGCCTCAGGCTCCGGGAACAATGCGCGCGTCGGGCAGGGGGATTATATACCCTCCCTTGAAGCCCTTTTCAGTCAGTTTGGGCATCAATTCGTCGGCGATGTGCCAAGATAACAAAAGCGCGTAATCCGGTGGGTCGTCGAACAGCCGCGCTTCGCTTTCCACCGGGATCAGGGTGCCGGGCAGATATTTGCCCAGTTTTTGCGATCCCGGCAATTCCAGCACGCAGTCCAGCATGTTGTCGTCCAGGCCCGTGTAATTGACCAACGTGCTGGCCCTGGACGGGGCGCCGATCCCATAGATTTTCCCGCCCTCTGCTTTGATTTTGTGGAGCACGGCATGGAGGCCAAGCTTACTGAGCACCGTTTTGCGGCGGAATTCAGCCAGTTGCTCGGTGATCGTCCCGCGGGCGGCTTCCGATGCCAGCATCTCGGCGACCGACGCCTGGACCGGCCATGCACCTGCCTTCGCCGCGTAAACGCGAACCGAGCCCCCATGGGTGGGGATGGTCCTGGCGTGGAGGATCTCCAATCCGTGGCCCTCCAGCAAATGCTTCAGGCTGGCCACCGAATAGTGCCTGAGGTGTTCGTGGTAAACCGTGTCGTACTGCACGGTGTCTAGAAAGCTCATCAAATAATGGGACTCTGAGACGAACACGCCGCGGTCGTCGAGCATGGTCAAAATGGCCTCGACCACATCGTGGACGCCGTCGATGTGGGCAAACACATTGGCGGCGGTGACCAGGGACGCCGGGCCGACCTTTGCTCGAACT
>JABHVE010000121.1 GCA_018658465.1 Alphaproteobacteria bacterium | reverse complement strand
GGGTTTGACCTGATAGGGATTGTCAAACAGATTGCTGCCACTCCAATCGAACGGATCGCCGGCCACCGGGATCACGGGCGGCGGCGGTTGCTGGGCCGGGTGTGGCTGTCTCGGTGCCACGGGTCTGACCTGATAGGGATTGCCCCACGGATTGCCGCCATTCCAATCCATTGGTTGGCCGACCACCGGTGGACGCGGCGGTCGAGAAACAGGCGTTGCAGGTTTTTGGGTCCAGGGAAATGGAGTGTCCCGGTACGGGTTGCCCGGATCAAAAGGATTGCGTGGTTGCCGACCGGGTGTTGCTGGTGCGGGCAGCCCAACTTGCCGCCCACCGCGCGGAGTGGGATTCGGCGCCTGAGCCATTAGCTCGGAAAAGAAAGCGTTGGAATCGGCATAAGGCCCGTAAATGTCTTGTTCCGGTTCAGGCTCGGGTGACGGCGGTGGCGTTCGCTTGACCACAGGGGCGGGCGATTCGGGATAGGTCTGCACAACGGCCGTTGGCTTTGGTGGCTCATAGACGTCTTCCGGTTCATCGTACGGGTTGTCCGGTTCATCCGGTTCATCGTAGCCGGACCATTTCTTTGGCTCCGGCTCCGGTGTTGGCGATGGCGTCGGGGACTGACCGTATTCGTAGCTCTGCTCGACCTCGGCTTTTCGGTCCCGATCTTGGATGTCGTCATAGACGTTGGCCATCGTTTCCTCGATCGTATCGCCGCCTAGTCGTTCGGCGCGCTCGTTCTTTTTGTCTTCCTCGCGCTGCTGACGGGCAACGGATGAGTCATAGGCATCCGCCATGGTGTCTTCGATTGTGCGTCTTTTACTCATTGTCGTCTCCAATTTTGGCAAAATTAAGTGCAGATCGTGGCCCGCTGTTGGGCCACGTGAATCTGAACGGGAATAAAAAAGGCCCGCCAAAAAGGCGAGCCACGATTGAAATTTGTTGAAATACCCCGATGGGATGGCGAGGGCGTTGGAAAGAGCCCAGGTCGTTCTCTCACACAGCCGCTACTCTGGCTCGCGGGCACAAAAAACCCGCCGCGGTGGTGGTCCGAGGCGGGCGCAGCAACTGATCATCAGGGTAGGGCCCAATGAAACACAAGGGTTTCCATTTGTCAAGGGAAAAATGGCCTGAGTGCGGCTTTGGGCGTGGGTTTCCAGGTTTTTGGTGGTATGGGCAGGTTACACCTGATCGTAGCGGAAGCAGCTGGTTTCGTGGTCGTTGACCATGCCCACGGCCTGCATGAAGGCATAGCAAATGGTGGGGCCGACGAATTTGAAGCCCTTTGATTTCAGGGCCTTGCTCATGGCTTTGCTTTCCGGGGTTTCCGCTTTGATATCCTGCCACGATTTCCATGAATTGCGGATCGGTTCGCCGCCGACAAACCCCCACAGATATTCCGAAAAATCTTCGCCGCCTTTTTGCATTGCCAAATACCCCTGGGCGTTGCCGATTGTGGCGGTGATTTTTGCGCGGTTTCGTACGATCCCGGCGTCGGCCATCAGGGCGTCGAATTTTTTGTCTGTGTACTTCGCGATCTTCACAGGATCGAAACCATCGAAGGCTTTGCGGAAATTTTCTCGTTTTCGCAAAATTGTCAGCCAGCTCAGGCCCGCCTGAAATCCATCCAGGGTCAGTTTTTCGAACAGCACCCTGCTGTCGCGAATGGGCACCCCCCATTCGTCATCGTGATAAGCGATGTAGTCGGGGTCATCGGACGGCCATGAACACCGATGGATTGATGGCTTGGATGCGTTCAAGGGGAGTCTGCGGCGGCGTCTTCGCCAAACCATTCTTGGGCCACAGCGGTCAGGCGTGCATCCCCCGCGGTGAACGCCTCGCCGGTCTCTTTCGATTGGGCCACATATTCCAATCGCAACATGGCCATGGCGATGCCGTCTTGGCCTGACCGCATGTCCCCGGCGGGTTTGTCCCCTAAAGTCACCGGGGACCCCGGGGGCGGAGTCGGGCCATCCACATCAACTCGGTACAGGCGTTTACGAATGGTGCCGCGATAATGGGTGCGCGCGGTGAGCTCCTGGCCCACATAGCATCCCTTGGTGAAATCGATGGCGTTCAGGTGGTCCAGCCCGGATTCCAACGGGAAGCCCTTGTCCACGGCAATGTCGGCAGATGAATCCGGCACCCCGTGGGATAGCCGCATGGCGTGGTATGCGGCACCATCGTCTTGCTGAAATCCGAGGTCCGTCAACACGCCGGGTAAGTCCGCCACCGGCATAATGATCCGTGCGCCCATGGCCCCTAGCCGGGGATCGGTCATGGCGATGCCGTCGCCGATCGTCACCGTGTTTCCCGGATCAGTCGACAATCCCAGGGCCGCCAAAGCACCGTCGCCGAACGCTGCCGCGACGCTGTATGTGTCGGAAAAATTAGTGAGGGTAACATCGGACCGCAGGCGGTACAGGGTCAGACGGCGTTCGAGATCCTCCAACCGATCGCTTTCGCAATCCAGGACCAAAGTCCTCTCATCAAGCCGGGCGATGAAAAAATCATGGAGGAACTTGCCCTGGGCGGTGAGCAGCAGGCCATAGACCGAAGTGTCGGCCCCAACTTGTTCCACATCGTTGGAAACCAAATTTTGTAGGAACTCGATGGCGTCACCACCGCCCACACCCAAGAGCCCGCGCCCGGGGAGCATCGTGAAAGTGTTTGGGTTCATCCGCAGCATTCCATGGTTGGCATATCAACTAGAGTGAACCTGGGCCCATTACAAGGCGCAGATTAAGACCCCCGCTTGGAACGCTTGGTCTGACAGCGTATAAGGGGAATTAGAGATTCCGGCCGGTGTGTTCCCTGGACCATCGGTGCGAAAGTTGGCGCGAAAGTTGGCGCGAAGGCTGACGTGGAAATGAAGATCCTGTTCATTACTTCGAACCGTATTGGCGATGCCGTTTTATCCACCGGCTTGCTCAATCATCTTATCCAACAACACCCCGATGCCCAGGTCACACTGGCGTGTGGCCCGGCTGCGGCGCCACTGTTTGCGCAAACCCCCAACGTGGTGGAAATCATCGCCTTCGCCAAGGCCAAGCGTCGGGGCCATTGGTATCGCCTGTGGAAACAAGTGGCGGGTACCCGGTGGGACTTGATCGTGGATCTGCGGGCCTCGGCCATTGCTTGGACCCTGCGGGCCAAACGGCGAAAGATTTATCGCCCAGGGGGCACAGGGCACCGGGTGCAGCATTTGTCGGATTTTATGGGGCTGGAGCAACCCGCCCCGCCGGTGATGTGGTTTGGTCCTAACCAAGTGACCGCGGCGAAAAAAGCCATTCCTCCAGGTGGGTTGGTGTTGGGGATCGGTCCCACTGCCAATTGGGGTGGCAAGCAATGGCCTGGGGCGAAGTTCTCCGAACTAATCCAGTTGTTGACGGCACCCGGTGCAATCTTCGCCGAGGCCCGCGTGGCGGTGTTTGGCGCGGCGGCAGAACGCGGTGCGGCCTTGCCGGTTTTGGAGCGCATCCCCCGGGACCGCCGCATCGATTTGGTGGGGCGCATGGATATTTTGACCTCGGCTGCCTGCCTCCAAGAATGTCACATGTATGTGGGCAATGATTCCGGCCTGATGCATCTGGCCGCCTCTGTCGGAACCCCGGCGCTGGGTTTGTTCGGACCCAGTCGGGAATCTATGTATGGTCCGTGGGGCGATCACTGCGCATCCGTGCGTACCGTGGCGCGCTTCGAGGAACTGTCGGCGTTGCCCGGTTTTCACCCGTCCAATACCAAAAGCTTGATGGACTCACTTGCCGTGGATGTGGTGGAGGAAGCCGCAATTGCCCTGTGGCAGCGCGCCGGATCGGTGAATGCCGGTGTCTCTATTTCTGAATTCCATGGGGACGACGACGCCGATGGGGCGGACGACACCCCCGTGATCGCGGTCAATTAGCCTTGCGGGTTCTCCAAGTCATGGCGGGTGCCTCCCAGGGCGGCGCCGAAACTTATTACGCCGATCTGGTGCTGGCCCTGGGGCGGGCCGGGTTGGAACAGCACGCGGCCATCCGCAACAATGCCAGCCGCGCAGCGCTATTACGCGACGGCAACATCCCCACGACGGAATTGAAATTCGGCGGTGTCGATTTTTCCACCCGGCGCGGATTGCAGGCCATCATCAATAAATTCAAGCCCGACGTGGTGCAGACCTGGATGAACCGCGCCACCCGCCACTGCCCAACCGGGAATTTTGTCCACGTGGGGTGGTTGGGGGGCTATTACGCGCCGAAGTATTTCACGGGCTGCGATCATGTTGTGGGGGTGACCCAAGACATCGTTGATCACATGCGTAAGAACGGCGGTTGGATAGGAACAAATTCCCATTATCTGCCCACATTCGCGCCCAACGTACCTGCGCCGCCTGTGCCTCGCGCCACATTTGATACCCCCGAAAATGCGACCTTGTTCTTGGCTTTGGGCCGCCTCCACACCAAGAAGGCCTTCGATATTTTGTTGGAAAGTTTGGCGTTGATTCCAGGGGCGTATTTGTGGATCGCTGGGGAAGGCCCGCTGGAAGCCGAGCTCAAACAATTGACCGAGACTTTGGGCCTGAATGACCGGGTTCGATTTTTGGGATGGCGCACGGATCGCGAGGCATTGCTTGGTGCCGCGGACGTTTGTGTGATGCCATCAAGGTACGAACCCTTCGGCACGGTGATGGTCGAGGCATGGGGGGCCAAGACGCCGCTGATCGTGGCCGACGCCGATGGGCCGAAACGCACGGTGAAACCAGATGTGGACGCGATCCTTGTACCGATGGATGATGTACAGGCACTGGCCGCTGCCATGGGCCGGCTGATCGCCGAGCCGGAATTCGCGAAGGCCTTGGTCAAAGGCGGGTTCGAGCATTACCAGGCAAAGTTCAACGAGGATGCAGTTGTGAAGCAGTACTTGGAATTCTATTCCGCGATCACGGCTTGAAGGCCCATGTCAGCCCCCTTTGACTTGGTTGTCCGCGGCGCTGATTGCGTCCTGCCCAATGGTGTGACCCGCACCGACATTGGCATCCGCGATGGCCGCATTGCCGAGATCGGCGACCTAACAAACGTCGCCACCGAACAGGCCATCGACGCCAAGGGCTTGCATGTCTTGCCAGGCGTTATCGACAGCCAGGTGCATTTCCGCGAGCCCGGCAACGAACACAAAGAAGATTTAGATTCTGGCACCCGGGCGGCGATCTTGGGCGGGGTCACGGCGGTGTTCGAAATGCCGAACACATCCCCCGCCACCACCACGGCCGAGGCCCTGTCGGACAAGTTAACCCGGGCAAAAGGCCGCGCTTGGTGTGACTACGCATTTTATGTTGGGGCGACACCGGAGAACGCTGGGGATTTGGCGGAGTTGGAACGCTTGCCTGGATGCTGCGGGGTCAAGGTTTTCATGGGCTCGTCCACCGGCACGTTGTTGGTGGCCGACGATGATGACTTGGCCAATGTTATGGCCAGCGGTACCCGGCGGTTCGCGGTCCATGCCGAGGACGAAGATCGCCTGATCGAGCGCAAACCCATTGCCGAGGCCGCCGCTGATGTGCATGCCCACCCGGATTGGCGCGATCCAGAAACCGCCCTGCGTGCCACCCGGCGGATTGTCGGCTTGGCCGCCGCGGCCGATCGCCCGGTCCATGTGCTCCATGTGACCACGGCCGAGGAGATGGCGTTCCTGAACGGCCATTCCACCAAGGTCAGTGTCGAGGTCACGCCCCAGCATCTGACCCTAACCGCGCCAGAATGCTACGACGACATCGGAACCTTGGCGCAAATGAACCCCCCCATTCGCGATGCCCGCCACCGGGACGCTCTGTGGGTCGGCGTCGCCAACGGTACGGTAACCGTGATCGGATCAGACCACGCCCCCCACACCCGCGAGGAAAAATCCGCGACCTATCCCAATACCCCGTCCGGCATGCCTGGGGTGCAAACCTTGCTGCCGATCATGTTGGACCATGTGAACGCTGGCCGTCTGACATTGGAGCGCTTGGTGGAATTGGTCAGCAGCAATCCGGCGCGCCTGTTCGGCATCAAAGGCAAAGGCGGCGTGGTCAAGGGCAATGATGGCGACCTGACCCTGGTGGATCTCAGCGCCCCCCGAACCATCACCGATGATTGGATCGCCAGCCGTTGCGGTTGGACGCCATTTAATGGCCGCACGGTCACAGGCTGGCCGGTGGCCACCGTCATCCGCGGGCGCGTCGTCATGCGCGACGACGAAGTCATGGACAAACCAACCGGCGCGCCCCTGCGCTTTTAGGCGCCGACCTCTCGTCCCCTCGCAACAAACGGCGGATTGCGGAACGTCGGTTTGCGGTACAGAAAATCTTCCCCATCCAGTGTGCGCACGCTGCCACCCGCGGCGTTCAGAACAGCGTGAGCGGCGGCGGTGTCCCATTCGTTGGTGGGGCCCATGCGCGGGTAGATGTCGGCCTCACCCGCCGCCACCAAACAGAACTTCAACGAGCTCCCAGCCGAGGTGATTTTTTTCACATCTAGCGCTGCCAAATAGGCCTCGGTTTCGGGATTGGAGTGCGACCGACTGGCCACCACCACCAATCCATCTGCGTCGGGGGTCTTGGCGCTGATTGGCCGCAGTGGGCCGTCGTCGTCCTGGGAGAATGCTTGGTCTTTGCCCCATCCCAAAAACAGTCTCTTTGGCACCGGCGCGTACACCACACCCAGCACCGGAACGTCGCCCTCCACCAATCCGATGTTCACCGTGAACTCGCCGTTGCGGGAAACGAACTCCTTAGTGCCGTCCAGTGGATCCACCAGCCAAAACGGCCCGTCGCCAACGTCTGGAATTTGGCCTTTGGCCGCACTTTCTTCCGCGACAATTGGAATCGACGGATCGAGGTGCTTCAACCCGTTGAGTATCAGTTGCTCGGCCCGCTCGTCGGCCTCTGTCACCGGAGATTGGTCATCCTTTTCACGCACATCAAAATCGCTGTCATAGACAGTCATGATCTCGGTGGCGGCCTTCATCGCGATGTCGTGAATGGCGATGGCCATTTCTTCAAGGGGCAGGGTGGAATGCATGGATATCCAAGGGGTTATGGTGAATTTGGGCGGAGTGGATCATCGGAAATCCCCCTGGTCAACCAGGGTGGAATTGGCACGTTGAACAGAAGGGGCTCGCAGTCCCCGAAGAACCCAGTTAGAAAGGCCACAAGTTGTTTGTGGGGTTGCGTGTAGGTGCGTATGCGAGTTCTCGTAATAGACGATGACGATGCCCTCCGCGAAGTCATTGCAGGCGCGCTCGAGTCTCAGGGGTACGAGGTCCTCCAAGCAAATAACGGCCGCAATGGCGTGGACTCGCTCCATAGATCCCCAGCCGATCTGGTGATTACCGACATCATCATGCCAGAGCAAGAAGGCGTGGGAACCATCCTGGAAATTCGCAAAAGTTTTCCCGATCTGAAGATCATTGCCATGTCTGGTGGGACCGGCTCCGGGTCTGTGGATTACTTGGAGGTCGCGGAAAAGCTTGGTGCCGCCGACACCCTGATGAAACCCTTTCGCCAACACCAGCTTTTGTCTGCCGTGCGCGGCGCATTGGGACAGGTGGAGACCGCTTGACTCGTGGCCGAAGGAAGAATAGAACAAAACAAGAACATAAAAGAGAACAGAGAGCACGGAGATTAGGATGGCTCTGGCTGCCACTGTCCAAGAACTGCGCGCCCAAGTCCGGGCAATTGAGGCACCCGGGGCCCGGGCGGGCGCGATGACTCTGGGGCATCAAAATGCCTTGCCGGACCTTGCCTTGGGCTGCTTACACGAAGTGACGGGCGATCCAGGTGATCTTTGTGCGGCCACCGGGTTTGCCGCCGGTCTGGTGGCGCGATTGTCCCAACATGCCGGGGCTGGGGCCGGGGGGCCGGTATTGTGGTGTGGCCGTGCCCACGAAACCCACGAACATGGAGGTCTGTATGCCCCCGGCCTGGATGAATTTGGTCTGGGTCCAGAACGCTTGCTGGTGGTGCGGGCACGAACGGATACCCAGGTGCTGTGGGCCATGGAAGAAGGCTTGCGGTGCCGGGCTTTAAGCGCCGTGGTGGGGGAATTGGATGATCCCGGATTTACCCCCAGCCGTCGGTTGCAGCTTGCGGCCGAGGCAGGCGGGGTAACTGCGGTGCTGCTGCGCACCCGGTCTGCTGCCGCCACCGGGGCGGTGACCCGGTGGCATGTGACATCGGCATCAACAAGACAGGACGAAGAAATGAATGTCCCCCGTTGGCAGGTCCAACTGGAACGTCACCGGGGTGGTGATCTTGGGGGGTGGAATGTGGAGTGGCGCAATGAAACGGGTGATTTCTCTGTGGCTGCCTCGGTTCGCGACGTTCAGCCGCAATCAACAAAAATAGCGAGCTGATGCAAAAAAACGCTTGACATTTACAACTATCCGTGGTTATTTGGCCCCACCCTGATGATCAGTTCCTGCGCCCGCCCCGGACCACCGCGGCGGGTTTTCTTTTGCCTGCCCAAATCCTGTTCCTAGGAATTGGCGGGTTTTTTTGTGCCCAGGCTCGACCCCAGCGCACAGATCATCGGGAATCAAAGATTTTTTTTCGCCATTGGCCCGCATTTCGCGGGCTTTTCACATGGCCCGGCAATCGCTGGGCCTTTTTTTATGCCAGAATTGGAGACCATCATGACAAGAGGATTATTTTCACGCCCGTTCGAGGAAACAATTTCAAACGCCTATGATGCCGTTGAGGCTCGCAACCGGCGGGAAGACGAAGCCCGCGACAGGCGGGACGCCCTTCTCAAGGGCAACACGCTTGAGGAGACCAACGTGTACGACCAGACCCACGAGCGAGAAGCGCGCAAGGATCGTTCGGCGGTACTAACTAGCTTACCTGAGCCCGACCTCGGAGG